>NZ_JALRNG020000129.1:0-285 GCF_030272875.2 Pseudomonas sp. BJa5 | reverse complement strand
ATATTTCTGGGAAAATGCGCAAGAACTACATTCGAATTCTGACCGGTGACAACATCCGCTATGAACTGACGCCTTACGACCTGAGCAAAGGGCGCAACACCTACCGCGCCCGCTAAGCGACACCAACGAAAACGCCCGGCTCGATGCCGGGCGTTTTCGTTTGCTCGCTAAACGCATCGCGGGGCAAGCCCGCCCCCAGACGTGTATCCTTTATCCCCCTGTGGGAGGGGGTTTGCCCCGCGATCAGCCGTTATGCCTTCTCATCCGTTGTCTCGAAGTCGAACA
>NZ_JALRNG020000128.1:0-286 GCF_030272875.2 Pseudomonas sp. BJa5 | reverse complement strand
CTGCTGCACCACCCGGGCGATTTCCTCGGTGGCGACGCTGGTGCGCGACGCGAGCTGGCGCACTTCGTTGGCGACCACGGCAAAGCCGCGGCCCTGCTCACCGGCCCGGGCCGCCACGATGGCCGCGTTGAGCGCCAGCAGGTTGGTCTGGCCGGCGATGTCGCTGATGGTCTTGATGTTCGAGCCGATGACCTGGGACTGCTTGTCCAGTGCCTAGATGCCATTGGCCGCCTCCTGCATGCAGGATTCCAGGCCGCTCATCACCTCGACGGTCTGGGTCACGACA
>NZ_JALRNG020000127.1:0-286 GCF_030272875.2 Pseudomonas sp. BJa5 | reverse complement strand
GTACGTTCCGCGGCCAAGGCGAAAGCGTTGCTGACAAGGACCAGACCCGTCTGATCTTCAACTACACTTACAACTTCCTGTAAGTCCGGTTGAAAAGAGAAGCCTCGCCTCGTGCGAGGCTTTTTTTTGTCTGTCTGCTGATAGGATAAAAAGTTATAAATAAATCGATATTTATTCTTTTTGTTTTCTAGCAGATGCAGGCAAAGTGAACCCATAACGAACTCAGCCTAGGAGCCGCACCATGAGCCTCAGACTCGGCGATATCGCCCCCGACTTCGAACAGGAA
>NZ_JALRNG020000126.1:0-286 GCF_030272875.2 Pseudomonas sp. BJa5 | reverse complement strand
GGGCGATCGCGGTCAACGACGTCCAGGGCGACCTGATGGATGCGTGCAGCCACAACCTGTTCGCCAAGGTCGGCTGGAATCTCGACAACCAGCGTCGGTTGCAGGTCAGCGCCAACGGCTACGAGCTGCAGGGCAACAACGACTACCGCACCGTGCCGGGCAACATCGCCACCGGCCAGTTGGCCACCTCCACGCCCGGCGGCAGCGAAGGCGAAGGCGCCCGCAATCGCTCGACGTCGGTGGTGATGGATTACACCGATCACGATCTTGCCGGCGGCTTCCTGCA
>NZ_JALRNG020000125.1:0-288 GCF_030272875.2 Pseudomonas sp. BJa5 | reverse complement strand
GCTGGTAAGTCGCCCAATTCCTCATTATGAATAGATACTACGCGTTGTTCCTGTCCGTAGCCCTGCTCCAGCGCTGTCATATCCTGGCCCCGGAATCCACCGCCTCCCAGGCGCCTGCCCTGGATCCCGCGCAAAAGCAGGCGGACAAACCCGTCGTCTACGGATCGTTCAGACAGGACACCGTCTACAACCTGCTGACCGCCGAGCTTGCCGGCCAGCGCGATCGCTTCGACATCGCCCTGGACACCTATGTCAGTGAGGCGATAAAGACCCAGGACCCGGGGATTT
>NZ_JALRNG020000124.1:0-289 GCF_030272875.2 Pseudomonas sp. BJa5 | reverse complement strand
CCAGCAGGAAGGCGTGCAGCGGGGTTTCCTGGCTCGGCTTGACCACCACCGTGCTCCCTGCGGCCAGCGCCGGGGCCAGCTTGCCGATCAACTGGTGCAGCGGGTAGTTCGAGGGGTTGATGAAGGCACAGACGCCCACCGCCTCGCGGTACACCAGGGAGTTGCCGACCTCGCGCACCTCTTCCATCAGCCCGGCCAGTTCGATGTACTGCTCAAGTCCGACGATCGGGCCCTCGACGAGCACCGCCTGGCACCACTGCACCGGCATGCCCAGTTCGGCCGTGATCAC
>NZ_JALRNG020000123.1:0-289 GCF_030272875.2 Pseudomonas sp. BJa5 | reverse complement strand
AGCCGGGTAAGCCACAAGGTCGACATGGCCCAGGCGACCGACAAGAAGCCTGGCCAGTGGCTGATCAAGCTCACTGCCACCCTGGAAATCGAAGGCGAGGACAAGCCGGCCTATATCGCCGAGCCGCTGACACTCTGCTTCGTCTGACCCCACCTCCTGCTGAAACAGCTCCCGTTGCTGTATCAGCCAGTGCGTTGTGCGGCATACGAGGGGCCTCTCCGTTCGGGAACCCGTCATGCGCCCAGTCAGTCCGCTTGCCGTTACCCTGCTGCTCGCCGCGTGTGGCGAG
>NZ_JALRNG020000122.1:0-292 GCF_030272875.2 Pseudomonas sp. BJa5 | reverse complement strand
AGGTGCGTCCGAACATCAGCTACTTCCACTCCTCCAAGTACACGGGTGACCTGCCCAATGGCGATGTCTGCGTGGTGGTGGGCTTCTCGGGTGACGTGCTGCAGGCGAAGAATCGCGCCGAGGAAGCGAAGAACGGGGTGAAGGTCGGTTATTCGATCCCCAGGGAAGGCGCGCCGATGTGTTTCGACATGGTTGCCATGCCGGCCGATGCGCCCGACGAGAGGCCGCTTGCCTACATGAACTACCTGCTTCAGCCTGAGGTGATGGCCAATATCAGCGACCATGTGCAGTA
>NZ_JALRNG020000121.1:0-292 GCF_030272875.2 Pseudomonas sp. BJa5 | reverse complement strand
GGCTGGTTGTCGGCGTCGGTAATGAAGAACACGTCTTAGACCCGTTCGCCGCGGGTCGCAATCTTGGCATTTTGCAGCGACAGGTCGAACTCCAGGAAGATCTTGCCGATCCGCCCCAGCAGGCCGGGGCGGTCGGGGGCGCTGAGTTCGAGGATGGTCACTTGCCGCTGGGCATCGGTGTGGATGGTCACCTGCGGGGCATAGGTGAAGTGCTTGAGCTGTCGCGGTACCCGGCGCTTTATGATGGTCGGGTAAACATCGGGATTGCGCAGGGCGTCGCTCAGGCCGTCAC
>NZ_JALRNG020000120.1:0-293 GCF_030272875.2 Pseudomonas sp. BJa5 | reverse complement strand
CTTGGACCTGATAAGCTCCTTGCCCTTCATGCAGTATAATTCCTCGAAGACAATGATTCACAGCTTGTCGGACTCGGTTGCACCGCTCGTCCAGACAATTTCCCGCGGATCGGCGTTGACCAGGTCGGCGACCTGGCGGCGAGCGTTCTCGACCGCTTCCTCGGCTTTCCAGCCAAAGACGTGGGAGCGCGACGCCGGGTTACCGTAGTTCGCGTCTACGTGCAGGCAGTAGCTCATCTTCTGGGGATCGCTTGTTTAGAGCGGGGTGGTCGCGGAGTTATCGAGGTATATCG
>NZ_JALRNG020000011.1:0-139025 GCF_030272875.2 Pseudomonas sp. BJa5 | reverse complement strand
GATGCAGGAGCCAGCGGTTTTGCCTACTTTTCCCAAGAGAAAAGTAGGCCGCCGTAAAGGCGGAAGGGGCCGGCAGCATCGCCACATTGAATGGATAAGCTCGCGGCCTCAGTCCAACTCAACTCAACTCAACTCAACTCAACTCAACTCAACTCAACCCTAGAATCATAGCCCACGGCATGTCGTGAAGAACCAAAAAAAAACGGGAACCCAAAGGTCCCCGTTTTCAGTCACACAATGAAGCTTAGCGTGGGAAAGCTGGCGGGTTGACGCCGGCCATGTCTTCCATCACACGCACAACCTGGCAGCTGTAACCGAATTCGTTGTCGTACCAGACGTACAGGACAACGCGGTTATCGTTGCAGATGGTGGCTTCGGCATCGACCACACCGGCGTGGCGCGAGCCAACGAAGTCGGTGGATACCACTTCCTGGGAGCTGACGTAGTCGATCTGCTTGTGCAGGTCCGAGTGCATGGCCATCTGGCGCAGGTACTCGTTGATTTCGTCGCGGTTGGTGGCCTTTTCCAGGTTCAGGTTCAGGATGGCCATCGACACGTTCGGCGTAGGTACGCGGATCGCGTTGCCGGTCAGCTTGCCCTTGAGCACTGGCAGTGCCTTGGCGGCTGCGGTGGCAGCACCGGTTTCGGTGATGACCATGTTCAGCGGCGCGGCGCGGCCACGACGGCTGCCCTTGTGGAAGTTGTCGATCAGGTTCTGGTCGTTGGTGAACGAGTGAACGGTTTCGACGTGGCCGTTGACGATGCCGTACTTGTCATTGACAGCCTTGAGCACCGGCACGATGGCGTTGGTGGTGCAGGAGGCAGCCGAGATGATCTTGTCGTCGGCAGTGATGTCGCCGTGGTTGATGCCGTGAACGATGTTCTTCAGCGCGCCCTTGCCAGGTGCGGTGAGGATCACGCGGGCAGCGCCCGGGCAGGCCAGGTGCTGGCCCAGGCCGTCGGCGTCACGCCATACACCGGTGTTGTCCACGATCAGGGCGTTTTCGATGCCGTACTGGGTGTAGTCGACTTCGCTCGGGCTCTTGGCGTAGATAACCTGGATCAGGTTGCCGTTGGCAGTGATGGTGTTGTTGGCTTCGTCGATGGTGATGGTGCCATCGAACGGACCGTGCACCGAGTCACGACGCAGCAGGCTGGCACGCTTGACCAGATCGTTCTCGGCGCCTTTGCGCACGACGATGGCGCGCAGGCGCAGGCCGTCGCCACCACCGGTTTTTTCGATCAGGATGCGCGCCAGCAGGCGGCCGATGCGACCGAAACCGTACAGGACAACGTCGGTGCCTTTGCGCGCCGAAGCGTTCTGCTGGCCAACCACGTCAGCCATTTCTTCACGCACGAACTGCTCGGCGCTACGGCCGTTGCCTTCTTGCTTGAACTTGTTGGCCAGCTTGCCCAGGTCGACCGAAGCGGCGCCCAGTTTCAGCTCGCTCATGGCCTTGAGCAGCGGGAATGTCTCGTGGACAGAGAGTTCGGTTTCGTCGGTTTGGCGATGACGGGCAAAGCGGTGCGCTTTGAGGATCGAGATCACCGAGCGGTTGATCAGGCTGCGGCCATAGATCGAGCTCACCACATTGTTATTGCGGTAGAGCTGACCGATAAGCGGGATCATCGCTTCTGCAAGTGCTTCACGATCAATCCACTCACCAAGACACTGGTCGGGCTTCTGAGTCACGGGAACCTTCCACATGTAGGGACAGAAAAAAGGGGCTACATTATGACGCCCCGCGGCCCATCGAGCAATGAGCGCCTGTCGCCGACGTGTCACTACAGGCTTTTTAGCCCGCGCAAGCCTGACAGCACGGGCCTCTGAACGGTACAATTGGCGTCTTTGTCGCAACGCTTGGAGCTCGACCTCCCGTGCCTGTTCTGCGTCTACCGCACCTGCCGGCCACTGCCGGCAAACAAACCTGGGGCAACCTGCCGGGCGCCGCCCTGAGCCTTGCCATCGCCGAAGCTGCCAGCGCCGCCGGGCGCTTCACCCTGCTGCTGACCGCCGACAGCCAGAGTGCTGACCGGCTGGAGCAGGAGCTGCGCTTTTTCGCGCCCGACCTGCCGGTGCTGCCCTTCCCCGATTGGGAAACCCTGCCCTACGACCTGTTCTCGCCGCACCAGGACATCATCTCCCAGCGCATTTCCAGCCTGTACCGGCTGCCGGAGCTCGACCACGGCATTCTGGTGGTGCCGATCACCACCGCCCTGCACCGCCTGGCGCCGACCCGCTTCCTGCTGGGCAGCAGTCTGGTGCTGGACATCGGCCAGAAGCTCGATGTCGAGCAGATGCGCCTGCGCCTGGAAGCCAGCGGCTACCGCTGCGTCGACACCGTCTATGAACACGGCGAATTCGCCGTGCGCGGCGCACTGATCGACCTGTTCCCCATGGGCAGCAAGCTGCCCTACCGGATCGACCTGTTCGACGACGAGATCGAGACCCTGCGCACCTTCGACCCGGAAACCCAGCGCTCGATCGACAAGGTCGACTCGGTGCGCCTGCTGCCGGCCCGCGAGTTCCCGCTGCAAAAAGAAGCGGTGACTCAGTTCAAGGCACGCTTTCGCGAACGTTTCGACGTCGATTTCCGCCGCACCCCGATCTTCCAGGACCTGTCCAGCGGTATCACGCCGGCCGGTATCGAGTATTACCTGCCGCTGTTCTTCGACGACACCTCGAGCCTGTTCGACTACCTGCCCCAGGACACCCAGGTGTTCTCCCTGCCGGGCGTCGAGCAGGCCGCCGAGCATTTCTGGAGCGACGTGCGCAACCGCTATGAGGAGCGCCGCATCGACCCGACGCGGCCGCTGCTGCCGCCGGCCGAACTGTTCCTGCCGGTGGAAGACTGCTTTGCCCGGCTCAAGAGCTGGCCACGGGTGGTGGTCAGCCAGGATGACGTCGACAGTGGCGCCGGGCGCGAGCGCTTCCCGGCCCGGACCCTGCCCAACCTCGCCATCGAGGCCAAGGCCAACCAGCCGCTGGCGGCACTGTCGGGTTTTCTCGAACAATTCCCGGGCCGCGTGCTGTTCACCGCCGAATCGGCGGGCCGGCGCGAAGTCCTGCTGGAATTGCTCGAACGCCTGAAGCTGCGCCCGCAGACGGTCGATAGCTGGAGCGCCTTCGTCGCCGGCAAGGAGCGCCTGGCCATCACCATCGCGCCACTGGACGAAGGCCTGGTGCTGGACGATCCGGCCATCGCCCTGGTCGCCGAAAGCCCGCTGTTCGGCCAACGGGTCATGCAGCGCCGGCGCCGGGAGAAACGCAGCGACGGCAACAACGATGCGGTGATCAAGAACCTCACCGAGCTGCGCGAAGGCGCGCCGGTGGTGCATATCGACCATGGCGTGGGCCGCTACCTGGGCCTGGCGACCCTGGAAATCGACAGCCAGGCCGCCGAGTTCCTTACCCTGGAATACGCCGAGGGCGCCAAGCTCTACGTGCCGGTGGCCAACCTGCACCTGATCGCCCGCTACACCGGCAGCGACGACGCCCTGGCGCCGCTGCACCGACTGGGTTCCGAAGCCTGGCAGAAGGCCAAGCGCAAGGCCGCCGAACAGGTCCGCGACGTGGCCGCCGAACTGCTGGACATCTATGCCCGCCGCGCCGCGCGCAAAGGCTATGCCTTCGCCGACCCGGCGGCCGACTACGCTACCTTCAGCGCCGGCTTCCCGTTCGAGGAAACCCCCGACCAGCAGAGCGCCATCGAGGCAGTGCGCGAGGACATGCTGGCAGCCAAGCCGATGGACCGCCTGGTGTGCGGCGACGTCGGCTTCGGCAAGACCGAAGTGGCCATGCGCGCCGCCTTCATCGCCGTGCACGGCGGGCGCCAGGTGGCCATCCTGGTGCCCACCACCCTGCTCGCCCAACAGCACTACAACAGCTTCCGCGACCGCTTCGCCGACTGGCCGGTGACCGTGGAAGTGATGAGCCGCTTCAAGTCGCCCAAGGAAGTCGCCACGGCGGTCGCGGACCTCGCCGAGGGCAAGATCGACATCGTCATCGGCACCCACAAGCTGCTGCAGGACGACGTCAAGCTCAAGGACCTGGGCCTGGTCATCATCGACGAAGAGCACCGTTTCGGCGTGCGCCAGAAAGAACAGCTCAAGGCCCTGCGCAGCGAGGTGGACATCCTCACCCTGACCGCCACGCCGATTCCACGCACCCTGAACATGGCCGTGTCCGGCATGCGCGACCTGTCGATCATCGCCACCCCGCCGGCGCGCCGGCTGTCGGTGCGCACCTTCGTCATGGAGCAGAACAAGAGCACGGTCAAGGAAGCCCTGCTGCGCGAGCTGTTGCGCGGCGGGCAGGTCTACTACCTGCACAACGATGTGAAGAGCATCGAGAAATGCGCCGCCGATCTTGCCGAACTGGTGCCCGAGGCCCGCATCGGCATCGGCCACGGCCAGATGCGCGAACGCGAGCTCGAACAGGTGATGAGCGACTTCTACCACAAGCGCTTCAACGTGCTGATCGCCTCGACCATCATCGAGACCGGCATCGACGTGCCCAGCGCCAACACCATCATCATCGAACGCGCCGACAAGTTCGGCCTGGCCCAGTTGCACCAGTTGCGCGGCCGGGTCGGTCGTAGCCACCACCAGGCCTATGCCTACCTGCTCACGCCGCCGCGCCAGCAGATCAGCGCCGACGCCGAAAAGCGCCTGGAGGCCATCGCCAACACCCAGGACCTGGGCGCCGGTTTCGTCCTGGCCACCAACGACCTGGAAATCCGCGGTGCCGGCGAGCTGCTCGGCGAAGGCCAGAGCGGCCAGATCCAGGCGGTTGGCTTCACCCTGTACATGGAAATGCTCGAACGGGCGGTCAAGGCCATCCGCAAGGGCACCCAGCCAAACCTCGACCAGCCGCTGGGCGGCGGCCCGGAAATCAACCTGCGCCTGCCGGCACTGATTCCCGAAGACTACCTGCCGGATGTACATGCGCGACTGATCCTGTACAAGCGCATCGCCTCGGCGGTCGACGAAGACGGCCTCAAGGACCTGCAGGTGGAGATGATCGACCGCTTCGGCCTGCTGCCCGAGCCGACCAAGCACCTGGTGCGCCTGACTTCGCTCAAGCTGCACGCGGAAAAGCTCGGCATCAAGAAAGTCGATGCCGGCCCCAATGGCGGCAAGATCGAGTTCGAAGCCCAGACCCCGGTCGATCCGCTGGTGCTGATCAAACTGATCCAGGGCCAGCCCAAGCGCTACAAGTTCGAAGGCGCCACCCAGTTCAAGTTCATGGTGCCGATGGAGCGCCCGGAAGAACGTTTCAACAACCTCGAGGCGCTGTTCGAGCGCCTGACCCCACAATCTGCATGAAGGAAATCCCATGCGTGCCATTCGCTGCCTGACCCTGCTGCTGGCCCTGTTCGCCCCAGCAGCCTTCGCCGAAGGCGTTTATCAGGTCGAGATGATCCTGGTGCGGCAGAACGCCGTGCCGGCCATTACCAGCCAGTTCGCCCCCGAAGACTGGCGCAACGCGGGCCAGCCCCCGGCCGAAGGCGACATGCGCCAGCCCTTGCTGAACGACGAAGTTGCAAAACTTGCGGCCGACCCGAGCAAGTACACCGTGTTGCTGCACAAGGCCTGGCAACAGGATGCCGGCACCGTTGCCATCAGCGACGGCAAGGAACACTTCGGCCACTTCCCGATCGAGGGCAACCTGAACGTAACGGAAGAGCGCTTTATCGCCGTCGACACCAGTTTCTGGATCAACCAGTTCGACGGCAACGGCAGCGTGATCCAGAGCGAGCAGTTCAAGCAGAGCAACAACACGGTGAAAAATGGAGAACTGACCTTCCTTGACGGCGGCCACCTGGCCCTGCTGCTCAAGGTCAGCAAGCCCTGAAAATGCCCGAGCACCTGGTAGACAACCTCCAGCCACAACCGCGGTTGTGGCTGGGCAGCATCGAATTCAGCGCCTTTGAACCACGAAACGGGCGCATGCAGCGGCACATCCAGCACCGTGCCGCCCTGGCCTTCGGCTACGCCGGTGAATACGTCAGCGGCAGCCGCGCCAGCACGGTGATCAAGCACGACGCCGAGCAGACCCTGCGCATCCAGCGCCAGCCCGCCGCCGAGCGCAGCCTGCGCGAGACCTTGCTGGGTCTGGGCTTCAAGATCGCCACCCGGCAAAGCAAGGCGCTGCCGGAAAGCGCCGGCGACCCCTTCGAACTGCCCAACGACAGCGCCTGGCTGCGCTTCGTCCTGAGCGAACTGCCGGCCCTGCGCGCGCAAGGCTGGCAAATCGAGTTCGCCGAGGACTTCGCCTTCGACCTGACGCCGGTGGACGATTGGTACGCCCAGGTCCAGGAAGCGCCGGAGCGCGACTGGTTCGACCTGGAACTGGGCATCGTGATCGAAGGCGAGCGCCTTAGCCTGCTGCCGATCCTGCTCAACCTGCTGCGCACCCATCCGGAACTGCTCAACAGCAACCAGTTGAGCAAGCGACGCGACGACGAACAACTACTGGTGAGCATTCCCGGCCAAGCCGGTGGCCGACGAGCCCTGCAGATCGCCCTGCCCTACAGCCGGCTCAAGCCGGTGCTGACCACCCTGGGTGACTTCTACCTGCGCGAGCCGGGCGAAACCAGCCTGCGCCTGGCCACCCCCGACGCCACCCGCCTCAACGCCCTGCAGGACATCCCACTGAACTGGCAAGGCGGTGAACGGGTGCGCAACCTGGCCGAACGCCTGCGCGATATCCGCCTTGCGCCGGTGCAGGTACCGGACGGCCTGAACGCCACCCTGCGCGCCTATCAGCTCGAAGGCCTGAGCTGGATGCAGGCCCTGCGCGAGCTGGAAGTGGGCGGCATCCTCGCCGACGACATGGGCCTGGGCAAGACCCTGCAAACCCTGGCGCACCTGCTGACGGAAAAGAACGCCGGACGCCTGACCCGCCCGGCCATGGTGGTGATGCCCACCAGCCTGATCCCCAACTGGCAGGACGAAGCCGCCCGCTTCGCCCCCGGCCTGCGAGTGCTGGCCCTGCAAGGCATCGGCCGGCGCAAGTACTTCGGCAAACTTGCCGACTACGACCTGCTGCTGACCACCTACGCCCTGCTACCCAAGGACCTGGCGTACTTCAAGGACCTGATGCTGCATGTGCTGATCCTCGACGAGGCGCAGTACATCAAGAGCCCGGGCAGCAAGGCCGCCCAGGCCGCTCGCCAGCTCGAAGCCCGCCAGCGCCTGTGCCTGAGCGGCACGCCACTGGAAAACCACCTGGGCGAGCTGTGGTCGCTGTTCCACTTCCTGCTCCCCGGCTGGCTGGGCGATGCCAAGGCCTTCAATCGCGACTACCGGGTGCCGATCGAGCGCCAGGGCAACGATGAGCGCCTGCAGCACCTCAACGCACGGATCAAGCCGTTCCTGCTGCGCCGCACCAAGGAGCAGGTGGCGACCGAACTGCCGGCCAAGACCGAAATGATCCACTGGGTCGAACTCAGCGATGCGCAACGTGATGTCTACGAGACCATGCGCCTGGCCATGGACCAGAAAGTGCGCGCCGAAATCGACCGCAAGGGCGTGGCGCGCAGCCAGATCATCATCCTCGAAGCCTTGTTGAAACTGCGCCAGGTGTGCTGTGACCTGCGCCTGGTCAACCGCGACACCTCGACGGCCCGCGGCACCCATTCGGGCAAGCTGGCCAGCCTGATGGAAATGCTCGAGGAACTGCTCGCCGAAGGCCGCCGCGTCCTGCTGTTCTCGCAGTTCACCAGCATGCTGCGCCTGATCGAGGCCGAGCTTGAGCAACGGGGCGTGGCCTATGCCCTGCTGACCGGCGAAACCCGCGATCGCCGGGCGCCGGTACAGGACTTCCAGGACGGTCGCCTGCAGATTTTCCTGATCAGCCTCAAGGCCGGCGGCGTCGGGCTGAACCTGACCGCTGCCGACACCGTGATCCACTATGACCCCTGGTGGAACCCGGCGGCGGAAAACCAGGCCACCGACCGTGCCTACCGCATTGGCCAGGAGAAGCCGGTGTTCGTCTACAAGCTGATCACCCGGGGTACGGTGGAAGAGAAGATCCAGCAGTTGCAGCAGGAGAAATCGGCGCTGGCGGCCGGGGTGCTGGATGGACGGCAGGCCGGGGACTGGCGCCTGGCCGCCGAGGATATCGATGCGCTGTTTGCGCCGTTGCCCGGTAAGCGCAAGGCATCGAAAGCTGGTTGAGCCCATCGCAGGCTTCGCCAGCGCCCACAGAACCCTCTACCTGAGCCCCCCCTGTGGGAGCTGGCGAAGCCTGCGATGGGCTGCAAGGCAGCCCCGGCAAACTCAATCGACCAGCTGGGCTTCCTTCAACGCCCCCAGCGCCTCCAGCCAACGCGGCTGCTGGCGATAATCGGTGCGCGCAAAGCCCTGCCCGCGCATCTGCGCGATACGCGGCGACGGCTTGACCTTCAGGCGCTGGGCCGCGCTCAAGGCCAGCTCGGCTGCCGCCCGGTCGTTGCACACCAGGCCCATGTCACACCCGGCGCTCAGTGCCGCCTCGATGCGACTGGCAGCATCACCCACCACATGGGCACCGGCCATCGACAGGTCGTCGCTGAAGATCACCCCGTCAAAGCCCAGCTCGCCGCGCAGGATTTCCTGCAACCAGCGCCGGGAGAAACCGGCCGGCTGGTTATCGACCTGCGGGTAGATGACATGGGCCGGCATGACCGCCGCCAGCTGGCCGCTGAGGCGCGCAAAAGGCACCAGGTCGACGGCGCGGATCTGCTCGAGGCTGCGCTCGTCGGTAGGAATGGCGACGTGCGAGTCGGCCTCGGCCCAGCCATGACCGGGGAAGTGCTTGCCACAGGCCGCCATGCCGGCCGCGTTCATGCCACGGATAAAGGCGCCGGCCAGGGCCGTGGCCCGCTGCGGGTCACCCTCGAAAGCGCGGCTGCCGACCACAGCGCTGCGCTGGTGATCCAGGTCGAGCACCGGGGCGAAGCTGAGGTCCAGGCCGACCGCCAGGACTTCGGTCGCCATCAGCCAGCCGCACTGCTCGGCCAGGTACTCGGCGTTGTCGTTGTCGGCAATCGCGCGCATGGCCGGCAGGCGCACGAAGCCCTGACGCAGGCGCTGGACCCGCCCGCCTTCCTGGTCGACGGCCAGGATCAGGTCGGGGCGGATGGCGCGGATCGAGGCGGTCAGCTCACGCACCTGGCGCGGGCAGTCGATGTTGCGGGCAAAGATGATCAGGCCGGCCACTTCGGGCTGGCGCAGAAGCTGGCGATCTTCGGCGGTCAGCCAGGTACCGGCGATATCCACCATCAAGGAGCCTTGCAGGCTGGCACTCATAAATAATCCTTCAGTAGAGGGGCGCGTCAGCCCATTGGGGGCACGCGACTTCGTCGATCTGTACCGGGCAATGCAGCGGCACCTGGTCGAACAGGGTCAGCAGGTCGGCATTGCGCAGGCGCACACAGCCATGGGACAACGCCACGCCCATGGGTTCGCTGTCGGGCGTGCCGTGCAGGTAAATGTAGCGGCGGAAGGTGTCGACCGGCCCCAGGCGGTTGAAGCCCGGCTCGCAGCCGCTGAGCCAGAGGATGCGGGTGAGGATCCAGTCGCGGTCGGGAAACTGCGCATGCAGCGCCGGCGTCCAGGTTTCACCGGTCCAGCGCCGCCCACGCAGCACCGCGCCGGGTGGTAAGCCTGCGCCGATCTTCGCCCGCACCTGGTGCAGGCCGCGGGGCGTGCAGCCCGAGCCATTGCGCTCGCCGGCGCCGTTCAACGCCGTGGACACCGGCAGGCGCAGGCGCAACTGCCCCCGGGCAAATCCGTAGAGGCATTGATCGGCAAGGGAAATGTGCAGTAGATCGAGACTGGGCATGGGCGCTAGCTTAGCCGATGCGGCCCGCGGCGCCCAGCCATGGCATCAGGCCTTGGCAGTGACCGTATGGTTTGCCGATTTGCTGCGCGGACGCAGTTGCGCGGCGGCCATGGCCTCGTCGGTGACGCCGCTGTCGGCGCGCATGCCGGCGGCGAGGAACGGTACCATCAGGCGCATGACCTGCTCGATCGAGGTATTGACGCCGAAATCGGTCTCGGCGATCGCGCGCAAGGCCTTGATCCCGGACATGCTGAACGCAGCGGCGCCGAGCATGAAGTGCACGCGCCAGAACAGCTCGATCGGCGGAATACGCGGCGCGGCTTCGTTGACCAGCAGCATGTAGCGGCGGAACACCTTGCCGTACATGTCTTCCAGGTAGCGACGCAGGTGACCCTGGCTCTGGCTGAAGGCCAGGCCCAGCAGGCGCATGAAGATGGACAGGTCGTTACCGCTGCGTGGCTGCACCACCAGCGCCTGCTCGACCAGCATCTCCAGCAGCTCTTCGAGGCTGGGCTTGTGCTCGGGACGGGCCTGGCGCCGCTCCAGCTCACGCTCGAGGCTGGTGCAGAAAGGACCGAGGAAACGCGAGAAGACCGCCTGGATCAGCGCCTTCTTCGAACCGAAATGGTAGTTCACCGCCGCCAGGTTGACGCCGGCCTTGCTGGTGATCAGCCGCAATGAGGTTTCGGCAAAACCTTTTTCCGCGAACAACTGCTCGGCAGCATCGAGAATGCGTTCAACGGTTTCCGACTGGGCCATGACTACTCCGCCTGACAAACACTTGTTTGAAACATACGTTTCAAAGCACTGATTTGTCAAGTCCACACAGCCGTTTTGCGGCCACCCGGTCAGCTATTAAATCACAGCTGCAAGCCACAAGCTGCAAGCTGTAAGCCACAAGCGCTGCCGTTCCCCGCTTTTTCTTGAAGCTAGCCGCTTGCAGCTCACCACTTACTGTATATAATTACAGTCACTGTATAAAAAGACAGAGCGATCGACATGCTAAAACTGACGCCACGCCAAGCTGAGATTCTGGCTTTTATCAAGCGCTGCCTGGAAGACAACGGCTTCCCGCCCACCCGTGCGGAAATCGCCCAGGAGCTGGGCTTCAAGTCGCCCAATGCCGCCGAGGAGCACCTCAAGGCCCTGGCCCGCAAGGGTGCGATCGAGATGACTCCGGGCGCCTCCCGCGGCATCCGCATCCCGGGCCTCGAGGCCAAGGCCGAGGACAGCGGCCTGCCGATCATCGGTCGCGTCGCCGCGGGCGCACCCATCCTCGCCCAGCAGCACATCGAGGAATCCTGCAACATCAACCCGGCCTTCTTCCATCCCCGTGCCGACTACCTGCTGCGGGTTCACGGCATGAGCATGAAGGACGTCGGCATCGTCGATGGCGACCTGCTCGCCGTGCACACCTGCCGCGAGGCCCGCAACGGCCAGATCGTGGTCGCCCGCCTGGGTGACGAGGTCACGGTCAAGCGCTTCAAACGTGAAGGCAGCAAAGTCTGGCTGATTGCTGAAAACCCCGAATTCGCCCCGATCGAAGTCGACCTGAAAGAGCAGGAACTGGTGATCGAAGGCTTGAGTGTCGGCGTCATACGTCGATAAAGGAGGCGTCATGCAGTTCCCCCCTGCGTCACAGAAAGTACAACAGCCAGCGCAATTGCCTCTGTTCGAAGCATTCCTGGCCCAGCCGGTCCTGCCCGGACTGAAAGCCGCCAAGCCCGCGCCACACCCTGGCGCGTCCCAGGTGTTCAGCGAGCTGTCCTTTCGTGGCGCACTGGGTAGCTGCCAGAGCCTACTGGCACCCATGCTGCGTGAACTGAGCGAGTTGAGTGAAGAACAGGACGCCCGCTGGCTGACCCTGATCGCCCCGCCCGCCAGCCTCACCCACGCCTGGCTACGCGACGCCGGCCTGAACCGCGAGCGCATCCTGCTGCTGCAACCACGCGGCAACCAGAGTGCCCTGCAGCTAGCCTGCGACGCCCTGCGCCTGGGTCGTAGCCACACCGTGGTCAGCTGGCTGAACACGGTCAGCAGCAGCGCCCGCCAGCAACTGAGCAATGCCGCCCGTGCCGGAGACGCACAAAGCCTGAACATCCGCCTCGGCTGATATTCAGGGGTGCTTGAAATGGGGTTCGCCAGGCTTCCTCAGGACGAGGAAGCCACGCCGGACGATCAATGCAGGACGCGTGGCCCTTCGTCCCGCTCGATATCGCCTTCCACCAGTTTGCCGGCCATCTGCACGCCAACGCTGAGCATGGCTTTGGCCACTTCGACGTGTTGACCTTGCAGGAACGCCTTGGCGTCCTCGGAGAAATCCAGGGTTACCAGGGAGCCTTCGTCCTCGGCACGGCGCAGCTCGATCCGGCCATCAGGCAACTCGACAATTTCTAGAAAGGACGTTGGCATAAGGGGCAGTTCTCCACGAAAGGTCGCCATTGTACCAGCGACCGCCTCGATCAGCACTCACTCAAGCCTTCACGAAAACGCACGGTCAGGCCCTTGAGGTTCTGCCGCCAGCTCTCCAGCTCTTCCCGCGAAAGTGGCGTCGCTTCGGGCTCGTCCAGGCTCACGGCCTGAATCAGCGGCTGGGTGACATCGGTTTTCGCTGTTTTTTTCGCGACCGGCGGTCGGAACAAATCGGCATAAGCTGCTAGCAGTTGCGCCAACCAGGTCTCACGCTGCTTGGCCAGTTCGACCAGCTCGGCCATTTCCGGAATGGCCACGGCCTCCAGCACTTCTCGGGTCAGCAGCAGCTCGGCACGCGGAGCACCGGCCTGGGGCAAGCGGTAGAAGCCGGCAATTTCGTGGCAGAGCCCGAGCAGAGCACCGTACAGGTGAAACAGCGCCGATTCGCGCTCGGCCTGGATCAGGGCCTGGGCGTTCATCGCCCGGCTGTCCTGCGCCTTGCCCATGGCTTCGAGGGCGAGCCCGGCAAAGTAAATTTTCTGATTGGTGCGGGTATAGAGTTCCTGGGCCATCTGGGTGCCCTCCGAAAGGCTGCAAGGCGGCCTATCAATTTACACTAGTGCGTACCTGAAAAGCATCGCGGGGCAAGCCCGCTCCCACAGGTTTTAATGCCTGTGGGAGCGGGCTTGCCCCGCGATTGGGCCTACCTGAGGTCAGCGCTTGTCTTCGACCTTCCAGGCATTGCCGTCGTAGAAGGCACGCCAGCCGGTCGGCTTGCCGTCGACTTCGGTCTGCACGTACTGCTCCTTGGTCTTGCGGCTGTAGCGGATCACCGCCGGACGGCCTTCCGGATCCTTCTTCGGCGCTTCGCAGAGGAAGTGGTACTTCGGATCGATCTCATCCTTGTGCGGGATGATCTCGATCACCAGCGGTGCACGGGTTTCACGGTTTTTCGGGAACTGGCTGGCCGCCAGGAACAGGCCCGAAGCGCCGTCACGCAGCACGTAGGTGTCGTTGACCTTCTCGCACTTGAGCTCCGGCATTTTCACCGCGTCCATCTTCGGCGGCGCCGCCTCGCCGCTCTTGAGCAGCTTGCGGGTGTTCTTGCACTCGGTATTGGTGCAACCGAAGAACTTGCCGAAACGGCCGGTCTTGAGCTGCATTTCGCTGCCGCACTTGTCGCACTCCAGGCTCGGACCTTCGTAGCCCTTGATGCGGTAGTTGCCCTCTTCGATCTCGTAGCCGGTGCAATCCGGGTTATTACCGCAGATGTGCAGCTTGCGCTTCTCGTCGAGCAAGTAGGCATCCATGGCCGTGGAGCAGATCGGGCAGCGATGCTTGCCCAGCAGCACGCGCGATTCCGACTCACCTTCGTCGTCGGCGGCGATTTCATCGCCCGGGACCAGGTTGACGGTGGCCTTGCAGCGTTCCTTGGGCGGCAGGCTGTAGCCCGAGCAGCCGAGGAACACACCGGTGGAGGCGGTGCGGATCATCATCGGCCGACCGCAATCCTTGCAGGGGATGTTGGTCAGGGTCGGCTGATTGGCGCGCATGCCCTTTTCGCTGTCTTCGGCCACTTTCAGCTTGTTGCTGAAATCGCCGTAGAACTCGTCCAGCACGTTTTTCCAGTCGCGCTCGCCCTGGGCCACGTCATCGAGGTTCTCTTCCATGCCGGCGGTAAAGCCGTAGTCCATGAGGTTGGAGAAGCTCTCGGACAGGCGCTCGGTGACGATGTCGCCCATCTTCTCGGAGTAGAAGCGACGGTTGTGCAGGGTCACATAACCGCGGTCCTGGATGGTCGAGATGATCGCCGCGTAGGTGGAAGGCCGGCCGATGCCGCGCTTTTCCATTTCCTTGACCAGGCTGGCCTCGGAGTAACGCGCCGGCGGCTTGGTGAAGTGCTGGCTCGGGTCGAGCTGGATCAGCTTGAGCACTTCGCCCTGGTTCATTTCCGGCAGCACGTCGTCGTCGCCCGGCTTGCTCTGTTGCGGCAGCACACGGGTGTAACCGTCGAACTTGAGGATACGGCCCTTGGCGCGCAGCTCGAAGTCGCCAGCCATGACGCTGACCGTGGTCGACAGGTACTGCGCCGGCGGCATCTGGCAGGCCAGGAATTGGCGCCAGATCAGCTCGTACAGACGCTCGGCGTCACGCTCCATGCCGCTGAGCTTGGTCGGGTGGGTGTTGACGTCGGAAGGACGAATCGCTTCGTGCGCCTCCTGGGCCCCCTCCTTGCTGCCGTAGACGATCGGCTCTTGCGGCAGGTACTTCTTGCCGAACTCGTTCTCGATGTAGGTACGGGCCATTTCCACCGCATCGACCGAAAGGTTGGTCGAGTCGGTACGCATATAGGTGATGTAGCCGGCTTCGTACAGACGCTGGGCCATCATCATGGTCTTCTTCACCCCGAAGCCCAGGCGGTTGCTCGCGGCCTGCTGCAGGGTGGAGGTAATGAACGGTGCCGACGGCTTGCTGCTGGTCGGACGGTCTTCACGCTTGGCAACGCTGTAGCTGGAAGCTTTGAGCTTCTCCAGGGCGGCCATGGCCTGGGCTTCGTTGAGCGGCTTGAAGGCTTCGCCCTTCTCCCGCGCCACTTCGAAGCGCACCTTGGCATCCTTGGCAGTGCCAAGGTCGGCATGTACTTCCCAGTATTCTTCCGGGATGAAGGCACGGATCTCGCGCTCGCGCTCGACCACCAGCTTCACCGCCACCGACTGCACGCGACCGGCAGACAGGCCACGGGCGATCTTGGCCCACAGCAGTGGCGAGACCATGTAGCCGACCACGCGATCGAGGAAGCGACGGGCCTGCTGGGCGTTGACACGGTCGATATCCAGCTCGCCCGGCTGCGAGAAGGCTTCCTGGATGGCTTTCTTGGTAATTTCGTTGAACACCACGCGCTTGTATCGGCTGTCGTCACCACCGATGGCTTCGCGCAGGTGCCAGGCGATGGCTTCCCCCTCGCGATCCAAGTCGGTTGCGAGATAGATGGTGTCGGCATCCTTGGCCAGGCGACGCAGTTCGTCGATGACCTTTTCCTTGCCCGGGAGGATCTCGTACTTGGCTTTCCAGCCGTGGTCCGGATCAACCCCCATGCGCGCGACCAGTTGCTTGCGCGCCTTTTCCTTTGGCGACAGGGCCGGTGCCTCGCCGGCGGCGGCCTTGCCACGCTTGGCGGCAGGTTCCTTGCTGGCGCTGGCCGAACCGCTGGTAGGCAGGTCTCGGATATGGCCGATACTCGACTTCACCACGTACTGGCTGCCCAGGTACTTGTTGATGGTCTTGGCCTTAGCCGGGGATTCCACAATGACCAGCGATTTGCCCATGGATCGGAAAATTCCTGAATACTGAAAATAAAAACACGGCAGGTACCTGACGCGGCACCGCTATATATAGTGGCAACAGAGTGAGGTCAAGCGCGAGGCGCTAGCCACCCTCGGCATCGGGCCGGGTGAACAGCTCGGTTTCAGCCTTGACCAAAGCAAAGCGCGGCACTTGCTCGCCGTCAACCTCGACCGACTCCATGAACATGGAAAGCGGCCGCACCCAAAGACCGAAATCGCCATACAGGGCCTGATAGAACACTACCCATTCCTCGGTCTCGGAATGACGCGCAGTGCCGAACACACGATACTCAGGCCCCTTGTAATGACGGTATACGCCTGGTTGTATCTGCATGTTGCTCACCCTCTTGAAAAAAATTTGCGGCACAAAACAAAAAACCGGGGCACCAGGCCCCGGCTTCCACCCGCGAAACGCTTAGACGCGTTCGAAGACGGTGGTGATGCCCTGACCCAGGCCGACGCACATGGTCGAGACGCCGAAGGTCCCGCCATTCTGCTTCATGACGTTGAGCAGAGTGCCGGAAATCCGCGCACCAGAGCAACCGAAAGGATGACCCAGGGCGATGGCGCCGCCGTGCAGGTTAACCTTCTCATCCATCTTGTCGAGCACTTTCAGATCTTTCAGCACCGGCAGGGCCTGTGCGGCGAAAGCTTCGTTGAGCTCGAAGAAGTCGATGTCGGCGATGGTCAGGCCCGCGCGCTTGAGCGCTTTCTGGGTCGCCGGCACCGGGCCGTAGCCCATGATCGCCGGGTCGACACCGGCCACGGCCATGGAACGGATCACCGCCAGTGGCTGGATGCCCAGGTCCTGGGCGCGCTGGGCCGACATCACGATCATGCACGAGGCGCCGTCGGTGATCTGCGAGGACGTACCGGCAGTCACGGTACCGCCCTTGGGATTGAACGCAGGCTTCAAGGCAGCCAGGCTTTCCAGGGTGGTGTCCGGGCGAATGGTTTCGTCGTAGTCGAAGACCTTGAGGAAGCCGTTCTCGTCGTAGCCCTGCATCGGGATGATTTCATCCTTGAACTTGCCTTCGACCGTCGCCTTGTGGGCGAGCTGGTGCGAACGCAGGCCGAACAGGTCCTGCTGCTCACGGCTGATGCCGTGCATCTTGCCGAGCATTTCGGCGGTCAGGCCCATCATGCCCGAGGCCTTGGCGGCGTACAGCGACATGTGCGGGTTCGGATCGACGCCGTGCATCATGCTGACGTGGCCCATGTGCTCGACACCGCCGACGACGAACACGTCGCCGTTGCCGGTCATGATCGCCTGGGCTGCGGTGTGCAGGGCGCTCATGGACGAGCCGCACAGGCGGCTGACGGTCTGGCCGGCCGCGGTGTGAGGGATCTGGGTCATCAGGGAGGCCATGCGGGCGATGTTCCAGCCCTGCTCCAGGGTCTGGTTGACGCAGCCCCAGATCACGTCCTCGACTTCACTTGGATCGACTTTGCTGTTGCGCTCCAGCACCTTGCTGATCAGGTGCGCGGACATGTCTTCGGCGCGGGTATTGCGGTGCATGCCACCCTTGGAGCGGCCCATCGGCGTGCGACCGAAGTCGACAATCACCACGTCTCTTGGATTCAGGCTCATATTCTCTCTCGCTCTTAATCGTTGGGCGCTTAACCGAAGAAGCTCTGGCCATTCTTGGCCATTTCACGCAGCTTCGCGGTGGGGTGGTACAGCGGACCCAGATCGGCGTACTTGTCTGCCAGGGCAACGAATTCGGCAACACCGAGCGAATCGATGTAGCGCAGCGCGCCGCCACGGAAGGGAGGGAAACCGATGCCGTAGACCAGGCCCATGTCGGCTTCGGCGGCGGTCGCGACGATACCGTCTTCCAGGCAACGAACAGTTTCCAGGCACAGCGGGACCATCATCCAGTTGATGATGTCTTCGTCGGAGACTTCACGCTGCTCGTAGATCACTGGCTTGAGCACGTCGAGTACGGCGGCATCGGCGACTTTCTTCGGCTTGCCGCGCTTGTCGGTCTCGTAGGCATAGAAGCCCTTGCCGTTCTTCTGGCCCAGGCGGTTGGCTTCGTAGAGTGCGTCGACAGCCGAACGGCGGTCGTCCTTCATGCGGTCCGGGAAGCCTTCAGCCATTACGTCACGGCCATGGTGACCGGTGTCGATACCGACCACGTCCATCAGGTAGGCCGGGCCCATCGGCCAGCCGAATTTTTCCATGACCTTGTCGATGCGCACGAAGTCGACACCGGCGCTGACCAGCTTGGCGAAACCGCCGAAGTACGGGAACAGTACGCGGTTGACCAAAAAGCCCGGGCAGTCGTTGACCACGATCGGGTTCTTGCCCATTTTCTTGGCGTAGGCAACGGTGGTGGCAACGGCCACGTCGCTGGACTTCTCGCCACGGATGACTTCCACCAGCGGCATCATGTGCACCGGATTGAAGAAGTGCATGCCGACGAAGTTTTCCGGACGCTTGAGCGCCTTGGCCAGCAGGTTGATGGAGATGGTCGAGGTGTTGGAGGCCAGGATCGCGTCTTCCTTCACCTGGCCTTCCACTTCAGCCAGTACTGCTTGCTTGACCTTCGGGTTCTCGACCACGGCCTCGACGACGATGTCGACATTGGCGAAGTCGCCGTAGGACAGGGTCGGGCGAATCGCGTTCAGCGCTTCAGCCATTTTCGCCGGGGTCAGGCGGCCTTTTTCAACGCGCTTGCCGAGCAGCTTGGAGGCTTCGTTCAAGCCCAGCTGGATGGCTTCTTCGCGGATGTCCTTCATCAGGATCGGGGTGCCCTTGACCGCCGACTGGTAGGCGATGCCGCCACCCATGATGCCGGCGCCGAGCACGGCGGCCTGCTTCACGTCGTGGGCGATCTCGTCGTGGGCCTTGGCCTTGCGCTTGAGCTCCTGGTCGTTGAGGAACAGACCGATCAGGCTTTGGGCAACCGAGGTCTTGGCCAGTTTGACGAAGCCGGCGGCTTCGACTTCCAGGGCCTTGTCGCGACCGAAGTTGGCCGCCTTCTGGATGCTCTTGATCGCTTCGACCGGCGCCGGGTAGTTAGGGCCGGCCTGGCCTGCGACGAAACCTTTGGCGGTTTCGAAGGACATCATCTGCTCGATGGCGTTGAGCTTGAGCTTTTCCAGCTTCGGCTGACGCTTGGCCTTGTGATCGAACTCGCCGCTGATGGCGCGCTTGACCAGGTCCAGGGCGGCGGCCTGCAGCAGCTCCGGGGCGACCACGGCATCGACGGCGCCGACTTTCAGGGCGTCTTCAGCGCGGTTTTCCTTGCCGGCGGCAATCCACTCGATGGCGTTGTCGGCACCGATGATGCGCGGCAGGCGCACGGTACCGCCGAAGCCCGGATAGATGCCCAGCTTGACTTCCGGCAGGCCGATCTTGGCGCTGCTGGACATGACCCGGTAATCGGCTGCCAGGCACATTTCCAGGCCGCCACCCAGGGCGATGCCGTTGATCGCTGCGACGGTCGGCACGGCCAGGTCTTCGAAGTCGCTGAAAATCCGGTTGGCTTCCAGGTTGCCGGCGACCAGTTCGGCCTCGGGCAGCTTGAAGTTATCGACAAACTCGGTGATATCCGCGCCGACGATGAACACGTCCTTGCCACTGCTGACAATCACGCCCTTGATCGAGGCGTCGGCCTTGATGGTGTCCACGGCCTGACGCAATTCGTTCAGGGTAAGACGGTTGAACTTGTTGACGGACTCACCCTTGAGGTCGAACTTCAGTTCGACGATGCCGCTTTCAAGAGCCTTAACCGTGATGGCTTTACCTTCGTAAATCATCAACTGATCTCCACGATATGGAAGCTGAACTGTACACGCCGATCGCTGGTGAAAGACCCGGCCGGCCAGAAGCCGTGTAGTGCCGAATCCTTGCGCCAGGCACACCCGTCAGCGCGATAGTCGGGATGTCTGTAAGAGCAGTCCGATAATACAAACGCTCAATTCATACGCCCGTTTGATTTGGGTATGCACACATTCAACGAAAAGATCGCCGTTGTCAAATGCCCGAAAGCTGTGTGAAAACGCGACTTTGCGGTCATTTTTCGCCATGCGCGAGCAAACCCGGCCAGCCGTGATCACGCCGTATTCATGCCGGCGATAGTGGTCAAAGGCTTACATGCACCGGCAGCGGATCAACGCCTGCCAGTGTGCACAACGGATGTGAAGGATCAGCGCGCAGCAGGGAACCCGCTACACTGGGGAGGGAATCGAAAACTCTACCGGCCTGCCTGGCCCGTCTGCCCGATGCGTGAATCGGGCTTTTTATTGAGCGCGGTCAGGCCAGGGCCTTCAGCACTGCGGCAATATCCTGCAACACAGCTTTTTCACCCCGTTCGCCCCAGAACAGGGCAATCATCTGCGGGCCGGCTTCGACCTTGTAGACGCTCTCGGGCAGGCGAGCGAACTGCTCGGCAAGGACGGGATCGGCGCAGGGTTCGCGCCATTGATTGAGCCAGGTGCCTGGTGTGGTCTGCCAGTAACTCCAGCTGTCTGCGCGCCCCTGGCGCCGGGGTTGCAGGTACTGCGCGCACGGGCTTGGCGGCTCCTTGGGCAGCCAGTGTGGCCACTCCTGGGGCGCCAGTTGCATGTTCAGGCCCATGCGCCGGGCTTCCATGCGCAGGGCCATCCGACCACTCTGGTTGCGCGAAGGACGCAGCCAGGCCAGGGGGCTGAGAATCAGCGCAAGGATTGACACCACTAGCCAGACCGTCATATCTGTTGTTCCCATAAAGCGTTGCAAATGAGCTGGTTAGCCGGGGTTGCAAGCGATCAGCCTGAAACCGACCATACTTGAATAATCGCGACTGTCAGGAGAGCTACTCATGCCCTACGAACACATACTGGTTGCCGTCGACCTGACCGAAGAATGCGATCCGGTCATCAAGCGCGCCCGCGAACTGGCCGCCCCCACCGGTACCAAGGTCTCCCTGGTGCATATCGTCGAGCCCATGGCCATGGCCTTTGGCGGCGATGTGCCAATGGACCTTTCGCAGCTGCAACAGCAGCAGTTCGACCAGGCCAAGGAGCGCATGGAGCGCCTGTTCAACAAGTACCCGGAAATCAACAAGGGCGACTCGCACCTGACCTACGGCCAGCCACGCCAGGAAATCCACCAGCTGGCCAAGGACCAGCAATGCGACCTGATCGTGGTCGGCAGCCATGGCCGCCACGGTCTCGCCCTGCTGCTGGGTTCCACCGCCAACGACGTGCTGCACGGCGCACCTTGCGATGTGCTGGCCGTGCGCCTGCAGAAAAAAGAGTAACGTTCGAGGCCCGGCGCAGGCTCATGCGCCGGGCCCCTGTCCTCAGCTGTCGAGCTCGGCCCAGCGCTCCACCAGCACGTCCAGCTCGGCCTGCATCTGCTCCAGGCGCGCCAGCACGGCGGAGGTCTGGTCGATCGGACGCTGATAGAACGCCGGGTTGGAAATTTCTTCCTGCACCGCGGCCATCTGCTGCTCCAGCTCGTCGATCTGCCCAGGCAAGGCTTCCAGCTCGCGCTGCAGCTTGTAGCTGAGCTTTTTCTTCGGCGCTTCGGCTGCCACCGGGGCTGCCACAGGTGCCGGGGCAACGGCTTCGACCACCGCCGTGTTCAGCTCCGACTTGCCCGATTTGCTTTCGCTGACACCCAGCAGCTTCGGCGAGCCGCCCTGGCGGATCCAGTCCTGGTAACCACCGACGTACTCGCGCACCTTGCCCTCGCCTTCGAACACCAGGGTGCTGGTGACCACGTTGTCGAGGAAGGCCCGGTCGTGGCTGACCATCAGCACGGTGCCCTTGAACGCCGACAGCACTTCTTCGAGCAGTTCGAGGGTTTCCACGTCCAGGTCGTTGGTCGGTTCGTCCAGCACCAGCAGGTTGGCCGGCTTGCTGAACAGTTTGGCCAGCAACAGGCGCGCACGCTCACCACCGGACAAGGCCTTGACCGGGGTACGGGCACGCTGCGGGCTGAACAGGAAGTCGCCCAGGTAACTGAGGACGTGGCGGTTCTGCCCGTCGATCTCGATGAAATCGCGACCTTCGGAAAGGTTGTCGATCACGGTCTTTTCCAGGTCCAGCTGATGGCGCAGCTGGTCGAAATAGGCCACTTCCAGGCGCGTGCCGGACTCGACCTTGCCGCTGGTGGGCTCAAGGTCGCCCAGCATCAGCTTGAGCAAGGTGGTCTTGCCGGTACCGTTGGCGCCGAGCAGACCGATGCGGTCCTCGCGCTGCAGGACCATGGAGAAGTCCTTGACCAGTTGCGGGCCGCCCGGGTGGTTGAAGCTGACATTCTCCAGGACCATCACCTGCTTGCCGGATTTTTCCGCAACATCGAGCTGGATATTGGCCTTGCCCTGGCGCTCGCGGCGTTCGCTGCGCTCCACGCGCAGGGCCTTGAGGGCGCGCACGCGGCCTTCGTTACGGGTACGCCGGGCCTTGATGCCCTGGCGAATCCACACTTCTTCCTGGGCCAGCTTCTTGTCGAACAGGGCGTTGGCGGTTTCTTCGGCCGCCAGCATGGCTTCCTTGTGTACCAGGAAGCTGGCGTAGTCGCCGTTCCAGTCGATCAGGCCGCCACGGTCCAGTTCGAGGATGCGCGTGGCCAGGTTCTGCAGGAAGGAACGGTCGTGGGTAATGAACAGCACGGCGCCGCCAAAACCGCTGAGGGCTTCTTCAAGCCAGGCAATGGCACCGATGTCCAGGTGGTTGGTCGGCTCGTCGAGCAGCAGCAGGTCGGGCTCGGAGACCAGCGCCTGGGCCAGCAGCACACGCCGGCGCCAGCCACCGGAGAGCTCGGCCAGGGTCTTGTCGGCCGGCAACTGCAGGCGGCTCAAGGTGCTGTCGACCAGTTGCTGCAGACGCCAGCCGTCACGCGCTTCCAGGTCGTGCTGGACGTGCATGAGCTTTTCCAGGTCGGCATCGCTGTGGATGTTCTGGCTCAGGTGATGGTACTCAGCCAGCAAGGCGCCGACGCCATCGAGGCCTTCGGCCACCACATCGAACACCGTACGACCGTCGGCCAGCGGCAGTTCCTGCGGCAACTCGCCGATCTTCAGCCCCGGGGCGCGCCAGACTTCGCCGTCATCGGGCTTCTGGTCACCTTTTACCAGGCGCAGCATGCTCGACTTGCCGGTACCGTTGCGACCGATGATGCACACCCGCTCACCACGGGCGATCTGCCAGGACACCTTGTCCAACAACGGCATGGCGCCGAACGCAAGGGACACATCGCTTAATTTGAGCAGGGTCATGATCTTCTCCAAAAACCGGGCGCGCATTCTACCCGACTTGGGCCCGCTTCACATTAAGCAGGCGATCCTACGGAATACTCCCACGACAGCCCGTCCAATAAACAACTCGATACAAGCACAATGCTTTCATCCGCCTGCGGCAAACGGCTAAGCTTAAGCAATGTATTTCAACAGTGCTGGCTTCGCCGTCACTTTTCATGGTCAAACTGCCCGGAAGTCTCATGCGCAGCCGCCTGTTCAGTCTTGTTTCCTGCCTGCTTCTCTCGGCCTCTGCGGCCAGCGTCGCCCAGGCCACCGATATCACCGTACAACGCCAGTACTACGATGAGGCCAAGCGCGCCCTGGCCAAGGGCGACAAGGGCCCGTACCTGCGCTACGCCCAGGCGCTGCGCGACTACCCGCTGACGCCCTACCTGGCCTACGACGAACTCACCGCCCGGCTGAAAACCGCCAGCAACGCGGAAATCGAGAAATTTCTCGCCACCCACGGCGACCTGCCCCAGGCCAACTGGATGAAGTTGCGCTGGCTGCGCTGGCTGGCCGAACGCGGCGAATGGGACACCTTCAGCCGTTACTATGACCCGAAGCTGAACTTCACCGAACTCGATTGCCTCGACGGCCAGCGCCTGCTGATCCAGGGCCAGCGCGCCGAAGGCTATGCCGCGGCGGAAAAACTCTGGCTGGTGGGCAAGTCCCAACCGGCCGCCTGCGACGCCCTGTTCGCCCGCTGGGCGGCTGAAGGCCAGCTCACCGAGCAGAAGCGCTGGGCGCGCACCAAGCTGGCCGCCCAGGCCCGCAACTACGCACTGGCCAATGCCCTGACCCGGGACCTGACTACCCTGGCACCACAGGGGCGCCTGCTGGTGGACGTGGCGCAGCGGCCGGAGCTGCTGAATCAGCCCGGGCGTTTCGTACCGGTCAACGAGGCCATGTCCGACGTGGTCAGCCTGGGCCTGCGCCGCCTGGCGCGCCAGGATCCGGAGCGGGCCATGGGCCTGCTCGACGACTACGCCAACCGCATGCATTTCTCCCGCGACGAAAAGGTCGCCATCGCCCGGGAAATCGGCCTGACCCTGGCCCGCCGCTACGACCCGCGGGCGCTGGACCTGATGACCCGCTACGACCCCGAACTGCGTGACAACACCGTCACCGAATGGCGCCTGCGCCTGCTGTTGCGCCTGGGTCGCTGGGAAGATGCCTACGAACTGACCCGGCGCCTGCCCCAGGACCTGGCCAGCAGCAGCCGCTGGCGCTACTGGCAGGCCCGCAGCCTGGAGCTGGCGCAACCGAAGAACCCTGAGGTGCCGCTGCTGTACAAGACTGTCGCCAACGAGCGTGACTTCTATGGCTTCCTCGCCGCCGACCGGGCGAAGACGCCATACCAGCTGAACAACAAGCCACTGGTGCTGAGCCCGGCACTGATGAACAAGGTGCGCAATACCCCGGGCATCCGCCGCGCCCTGGAATTCCACGCCCGCGGCCAGATCGTCGACGGTCGCCGCGAGTGGTACCACGTCAGCCGTCATTTCAACCGTGACGAGATGGTCGCCCAGGCCAAGCTGGCCTATGACATGCGCTGGTACTTCCCGGCCATCCGCACCATCAGCCAGGCCAAGTACTGGGACGACCTGGACATCCGCTTCCCGATGGCCCATCGCGACACCCTGGTGCGCGAAGCCAAGGTCCGCGGCCTGCACTCGAGCTGGGTGTTCGCCATTACCCGCCAGGAAAGCGCCTTCATGGAAGACGCCCGCTCCAGCGTCGGTGCCAGCGGCCTGATGCAACTGATGCCGGCCACCGCCAAGGAGACGGCACGCAAGTTCAGCATCCCGCTGGCATCGCCGGCGCAGGTGTTCAACCCGGACAAGAACATCCAGCTCGGTGCTGCCTACCTGAGCCAGGTGCACAGCCAGTTCAACGGCAACCGGGTTCTGGCTTCAGCCGCCTATAACGCCGGCCCCGGCCGCGTGCGCCAGTGGCTGCGTGGCGCCGACCACCTGAGTTTCGACGTCTGGGTCGAGTCGATCCCGTTCGACGAAACCCGCCAGTACGTACAGAACGTACTGTCGTATTCGGTGATCTACGGGAAGAAGCTCAATTCGCCACAGCCGCTGGTGGACTGGCATGAGCGGTATTTCGACGATCAGTAAGACTGCGCTGTAGCCGCTGCTTGTAGGAGCGGGCTTGCCCCGCGATCGGGCGCACCTCGCATCGCGGGGCAAGCCCGCTCCTACAAACCGGCGGCACCGACTACACAGGCACAATCCTATTCCAGCACTGTCACCGGCATCCCCACCTCCAGCACCCCGGTACCATCAGCCACCAGGTTCTGCCCGAACAGCACATCCCCCTCCTTCTGCCGATAGGTCTTGAGCGTGGTCAATGGCTCGCGATCCTCGCTACGTATGCCGGTCTGTGGATCGATGGTGGTCAGGATGCAGCGCTCGCAGGGCTTGATCACCCGCAACTCCAGCGCGCCGATGCGGATGCGCTTCCAGCCATCCTCGGCAAACGGCTTGGCGCCCTCCACTACCAGGTTCGGACGAAAGCGCAACATCTCCAGCGGCCGCCCGACCTTGTGCACCAGGTCATCCAGCGACGACTGGCCGATCAGCAGCAAGGGGAAGCCATCGGCAAACGCCACCCGATCGCTGTTATGGCCGTAACCACTGGGCAGGAAACGGGTGCGCTGCTCGGGCACATGCACCAGGCGCACGGCCTTGCCGATGAATTCGCTGAGCCACTGCGCAGCCTCGTCACCGGCATCCGGCACCCGGAAGGAATCGCGCCAGATCGTCACACCGCGCAGGTTGCTGTCGGCATCGGGCACCGGCACCGTCAGCGACTTGCGCCCGCTGGCGCCGAGGACCAGGCTGCCGTCCTCGCGGTAGAGCGCCGACAACTGGCTCATCTGCGGGTAGGCGCGCTGGGTCAGGAAGCGCCCATTGTCACGTTCTACCAGCATCCAGCGGCGATCGCCGCTCAAGCCCAGCAGGCCCACGCAGGACGTTTCCAGCGCCTGGGCGCGGGCGGATTTGAGCGGGTAACGGTACAGGGCACTCAGACGCATGGCGGTCAACCTTCCTTGTGAGTCGAAGCGCTAGCTTATACCGACTCAGACCGCCACTTCATCCAGCATCAGGCGTTGGCGCACTACATCGACCAGCTTGTCGGGCTGGAACTTGGAGAGGAAGTTGTCGCAACCGACCTTCTTCACCATCGACTCGTTGAAGCTGCCGGACAACGAGGTGTGCAACACCACATGCAACGAGCGCAAGCGCGGATCGTGGCGAATTTCGGTGGTCAGGCGATAACCGTCCATTTCCGGCATCTCGGCATCGGTGAACACCATCAGCAGTTTCTCGCAGACATCTTCCCCGGCATCGGCCCAACCCTTGAGCAGGCGCAGGGCCTTGAGGCCGTCACTGGCCACATGCATCTTCACCCCCAGTTGCGACAGGGTGTCGCGCAACTGGGCCAGGGCCACGGTGGAGTCATCCACCAGCAGCACTTCACGGCCACGGGCACGGGCCAGTACCGGGTCCTCGAGCTTGTCGCGCGAGACCTTGGCGCTGTACGGCACGATTTCGGCCAGCACTTTCTCCACGTCGATGATTTCCACCAACTGTTCGTCGACCTTGCTGATCGCCGTCAGGTAGTGCTGGCGACCGGCGCTGCTGGGCGGCGGCATGATGGCTTCCCAGTTCATGTTGACGATGCGGTCGACACCGCCGACCAGGAACGCCTGCACCGAGCGGTTGTATTCGGTGACGATGATGGTGCTGCCTGGCCCGGGCGTCAGCGGACGCATGCCGATGGCCTGGGACAGGTCGATCACCGGCAGGGTCTGCCCGCGCAGGTTGACCACCCCGCAGACGAAGGCATGCCGTTGCGGCATCAAGGTCAGCTTGGGCATCTGCAGCACTTCCTGGACCTTGAACACGTTGATGGCGAACAACTGTCGGCCGGCCAGGCGGAACATCAGGATTTCCAGGCGGTTCTCACCCACCAGCTGCGTTCTTTGGTCTACCGTGTCGAGAATGCCAGCCATTGAAGAACCCCCAGGTTTGTTCCAATAAATGAATCCGATGGCCCTGTATCGGCCAGTTGACGCGCAGCTTGACCCACCGAAGAAAATACCGCGGCAACGATTGATGTCATTTTACCATCATGCTTTACTGCGCTCATCGCCTTCCTGTCGCTAACACCCGCAAAGGGTCGCAAATAAACCAGCCCATCAGGGAAACCCCTAGTCGCAATCGGGTGCGACCTGATGTTCGCAATATCCATTAGCCATTAATGTGACGCCATTCTCATTGCATGAACGGAGTCAGGCTTTTGTCAGCGATCGCCTCAAAGTGGCCAACCCCTGCTCCAGCCCTTTGCGCTGGAGCCAACTGATGGCCAACGACTCACTGAACAGCATCGTCCTGCAGGATTTCCTGGCGAACGCCCAGGTCCTGCTGAGCCAAGCTGAAGAATGCCTGCAGCATCTGGCCCTGATCGACAACGATCCGGATGCCTGCCACTGCCTCAACGATACCCTGGCGACCCTGGTTGCACGCGCCCGGACCCTGGGGCTGATGGAAGTGGCCAGCTACAGCCAGCAACTCCAGCACCTGCTGGAAACGGCTCGAAGCACCAAGAGCCTGCCAGGCAGCGCCCTGCCGGCGCTCAAAGGCTGCCTGACCCTGCTGGCCTGGCAACTGGAACTGATCGACCCGCACACCGGCGACCTGGGCCTGGACACCGAAGAACAGGTGGCGCTGCTCGACAACCTGGCGACGGCCCTCAACCCGACGTCGACCTGCGCGTCCTGCACCTCGACCATGACGCCCTGTGTGCACCCTGCGCACGGACCGCACAGCGCAACTGCAGGCTCAACTGCGGGCAACTAAGGCGTAATTGGCAAAGTGTCCACTGACTGTTCGCAGCGCTCTGCGCTGCGGACTTTAAGTGTCAACTTTGCCGACCTGCCGATGACATCTGCACATGTTTTAGCCACTTGCAGATTTATTCATCTTGCGCATGTTTTGCCACCACCAGGTGATGGCAAAATGCTAGACATCCGCCCTCGACAGAACCCCCGTTACAGCCCGTAAAAACTGACGATTCAGGCAGTTATCAGAGCCCGCGACCAATTGAACTTGAAGTGATACCATGCACGCCGATAGAGGTTTGCCACAGCCTGGCCGATCACGTTCTCGATGATTCATTATCAAGCTAACGGTAGCTCATCACTGCTCCGAGTAGCGAGTTTCAACTGATAGTGAAGGCAATACGACAACGCCCCTGTTTTGACCTTTACAAGGCTTTCTACAGCGATATTTCAGTGGCTTCATTTTCTATGCATCCAAGCCTCAAGACTTTAACGCACTGGCGTCCCGGGGCCGCTCTATTGCGCGGGTTTACTGCGCTGCTGTGCCTGGCCTCGATCATTGCCAACCTGATGCTGTTCCTGCGGGCCCAGGCGATGCCGGCCAGCATACTGGTCCTGCACCTGGTGGCGATGTTGAGCATCGGCTGGCACCTGCGCCACTGGGCGCGCTCGATCGCCATGCGCCCGGCCGAACTTGCCAATCGCCTGCTCAAGGTCCAGGAAAGCGAACGCCAGCGCCTGAGTCGCGAGTTGCATGACGATATCGGTCAATTGCTGACGGCTGCCAAGCTCCAGGCCGACTGGCTTCAGCGTCGCGTACCGCAGGAGCTGCAGGAACACTGCAGCACCCTGCGCAACACCCTGGACGACACCCTGGCCAACGTGCGTGACGTCACCGCGATCCTCAACCCGCGCCAGCTGTCCAGCCTGGGCCTGGAGGCCAGCTTGCGCGCACATCTGTTGCGCACCCTGGAAAACACCAACCTGAACTGGAGCCTGGAATGCCGCCAGCGCCTGGGCGGCATTGCCGACGACATGGCCATCGCGGCCTTTCGCATCACCCAGGAAGCGGTCACCAACATTCTCCGCCATGCCGGTGCGCGCAACCTGGTGGTGCGCATCGAGCGCCTGCCCGAAGGCCTGTCGTTGTCCATCTGCGATGACGGCCAGGGCTTCATGCCGGCCAGCAACCCGGGCGAGCAGGGTCAGCGCGGCATGGCCGGCATGCTCGAGCGCGCCGCCCTGCTCGACGGCACCCTGTCCGTCAGTAGCCAGCCAGGCAAAGGCACGCGCATCGACGCCCTGTTTCCCTGGCCTCCCCGCACCCTCGAACGCGCCAAGACAAGTAACGCCCCATGACCTGTACATTGCTGCTGGTGGATGACCACTCACTGATCCGCGCCGGCGTTCGTGCCCTGGTGTCCGACATTCCCGGCTACACCGTCATCGGTGAGGGCGATGACGGCAACCAGGTGGCCGAGCTGGTGCAACAGCTGGACCCGGACATCGTCCTGCTGGACATCTCCATGCGCTCGACCAGCGGCCTGCAGGCCCTGACCCACCTGCGCGCCAGCGGCTGTCGCAGCAAGGTGCTGATCCTGTCGATGCACACCGATCCCGAGCTGATCATGCAGGCACTGGAAAGCGGCGCCCATGGCTACCTGCTCAAGGACACCACCGCCACCGAGCTGGAACAGGCACTGGCGGCGCTGCGCAGCGGCGAGCGCTACCTGAGCCCGGCGATCGCCCACACCGTGATCAACCAGGCCCTGCTACGCGCCCAGGCCAGCAAGCCACCGGCAGCGGAAAACCACAACCTGACGGCGCGCCAGCTGGAAATCCTGCGCCTGATCGTGCGTGGCAAATCCACCCGCGAGATTGCCCACGGCCTGGGCCTGAGCATCAAGACCGTGGAAACCCACCGCTCGCAGATCATGAAGCGCCTGCAGATCTACGATGTCGCCGGCCTGGTGCTGTTCGCCGTGCGCGAGCAGATCATCAGCCTCGACGACTGAGCAGCGCCGAGTCCTCCGGCAGGTGCACACGCAAGGCCCCCGCCAGCGCCTCGAAGCGCAGGCTGTCGGCCTGCAGGGGCTCGCCATCGAGGTTGATGTCCAGGCCCTGGGAACTGTGGATCTCGATCCAGGGCAGGCGCGCCCGCACGAACAGGTTATCCAGGCCAAGACCGTCGCTGAGCAGGCTGCGCAAGGTGCCTACCACCTCCTGGGGTGCCGGCAGGATACTGACGTCGAGCAAGCCGTCATCGACCTGCGCCTGCGGACACAGCACATGACCGCCCCCGGCCTGGCGACCGTTGCCAATGCCCAGGGCCAGCAGGTCGCCTTGCCAGTCGAAGTCTGGCCCTTGCAGCCGGGCCGACGCGGTACTGAGCTCACTGAAACGGGTAAGGCCGGTGAACAGATAGGCCGCGCCACCCAGGACTTTCTTCAGGTCTTCGGAGGTATTGGCCGTCACCTGGCTGCCGAATCCGCCCGTGGCCATGTTGAGAAACACCTGCTCGCCCACCCGCCCCACATCAATGGCCCGTGCGGGCGCCTCCAGCAGGGCCAATGCCGGCCCAGGCTCCAGCGGCACGCCGGCGGCGCGGGCAAAGTCATTGGCCGTGCCCAGTGGCATCAACACCAGGCTGGCCTGCCCCTTGGCCCTGACCATGGCTTCGGCGACGTCACGCAAGGTACCATCCCCGCCGCCGGCCACCAGTTGCCCATAGCCGGCCGCCAGGGCCTCGGCCACCAGCCGGGCGGCGTCACCGGGCTCCCAGGTCAGGCGCACATCGAGCTGCCAGCCACGCTCGCGCATGCCGCCGACCGCCGATCGCACCTGCTCGTTCATGGCTTGCTTGCCATGCAGGATCACCAATGCCTTGTGATGTGCCATCATGCCGCCCCTTGCAATAGATCCCGACTATCTCGACCACACGACCAAGCCCCTTGTTTCACCTTTGGTCGCGACGATCACGAAAAAACCGATTCCGCCGATACGAAACCATTGAAAGCGCCCGCACCCGAGCGCATCATTCGACAAATATTTGGCTTTACGCAGCAAGGAAAAAATAAAAGACATTTTATTGACGCTTTGCAACTCAAGGCTGTGAAATGAGCGCGCTGATTCCCTGCATCATCGCCGGCGGCGCCGGCACCCGCCTATGGCCGGTTTCTCGCGAAACCCAGCCCAAACCCTTCATGCGCCTGCCCGATGGCCAGAGCCTGCTGCAAAAGACCTTCATCCGCGCCTGCGGCCTGCCGGACGTCGACCGCGTACTGACCGTCACCAACCGCGAAGTGTATTTCAGCACCCAGGACGAATACCGCCAGGTCAATCATCAGGGCATGGCCCTGGACTTCATCCTCGAACCCTTCGGTCGCGGCACCGCCCCCGCCATTGCTGCCGCTGCCCTGCACAGTGCCCGCCTGTACGGCGAGGATGCACAGCTGCTGGTATTGCCGGCCGACCACCTGATCACCGAGCTTGCAGCCTTCGCAAACGCCGTCAGGGATGCCCGCGTGCTGGCACAGCAAGGTTGGCTGACCACCTTCGGCCTGGTGCCCGATCGCGCGGAAACCGGCTTTGGCTACATCGAGCAAGGCCCGGCCCTGGGCGAGCACGGTTACCAGGTTGCCCGCTTCGTCGAAAAGCCGGACGCCCCGACCGCCCGGCAGTTTCTCGCAGGCGGCCGGCACCTGTGGAATGCCGGGATGTTCTGCATGCGCGTGGACGCGATTCTGGCCGAGCTGCAACAGCATGCCCCCGAGCTGCTTTGCGCCGTCAACCACTGCCTGCAACTGAGCCCGAGCAAACAGGGCCAGGGTGAACTGCAACTGGAGCTCGACCCGGGGTCGTTCGCACCGGTGCCGGACATTTCCATCGACTACGCGGTCATGGAAGTCTCCAGCCGGGTCGCCGTCCTGCCCGCCGAACTGGGCTGGAGCGATATCGGTTGCTGGCAGGCCGTGCGCGAACTGCAGCAAGCCGACGCTAGCGGCAACCGCTGCACGGGCGAGACCGTGCTGCATGACGTGTCCAATTGCTACATCGACTCGCCACGCCGGCTGGTCGGCGCCGTGGGCCTGGACAACCTGATCATCATCGACACCCCCGACGCCCTGCTGATCGCCGACGCCTCGCGCAGCCAGGAGGTCAAGTTGATCGCCCAGCAGCTCAAGCGCCAGGGCCACGACGCCTGTCGCCTGCACCGTACGGTCAACCGCCCCTGGGGAACCTACACGGTGCTGGAGGAAGGCCCGCGCTTCAAGATCAAGCGCCTGATGGTCCGCCCGCAGGCATCGCTGTCACTGCAGCTGCATCACCATCGCAGCGAGCACTGGATCGTGGTCAGCGGCATGGCCCGCGTAACCCAGGGTGACGACGAATTCCTGCTCGGCAGCAACGAATCGACCTTTATCAAACCGGGGCGGGTACATCGCCTGACCAATCCCGGCGTGATCGACTTGATCATGATCGAAGTACAAAGTGGCGAATACTTGGGCGAAGACGACATCGTGCGCTTTACTGATAGCTATGGACGCGCCCCGGAGCCAGCCAGCGACTGACCCCGGGCGCGTCCTTTCATATCTGCATGCCGTAGCCCGCCTGGTGAAGAGGAAAGGGGTCATGCGCGTACTCTGGACACTGCCTTACCTGCCCTGGCCAACCACCAGTGGCGGCAAAACCCGACAGTATCACCTGCTGCGCAGCCTGGCGCAGCGCGGCCACCAGATCACCTTGCTGGTGCAATCCAAGACCCCGCCCTGCGAGGCGGCGCGAGCGGCACTGGAGCCGTTGCTCGAACGCTTGATCGTGCTACCCAGGCGCCCCTTGCACAGCCCGTTGAACCTGCTGGCCGCGGTGTATGCCGGCTACCCGATGCGCGCCAGCGTCAATGGCCTGGCGCCGCACCTGCGGCATTGCTTCGAGCAATTGCTCAACGAGCGCTGGGATGTAATCCAGATCGAGCACAGCTACAGTTTCCAGCCCTTCGAAAAAGCCCTGCAGGAACGGGGCCTGCCCTTCCTGGTCAGCGAGCACACCATCGAGTCGGTGGCCGGTGCCGCCTGCCATGACCGCCTGCCCCTGTGGCTGCGTCCCTTCAACGCGTTCGATCGCTGGCGCTATCGCCGCTGGGAAAACCGGGTGCTGAGCCAGGCCCACGAAGTGGTGGCGGTCAGCCCCAGCGATGCCGAACACATCACCCACCTGACCGGCTACCCCGCCACCCTGGTGATCAACGGCGTGGATTGCGCCCACTACCGCAACATCCAGCCGGCGATGCACAGCCAGCGGCTGCTGTTCGTGGGCAACTTCGAATATGGCGCGAGCCTCGAAGCCATCGAGTGGGCACTGGAAGACATCCTGCCGCAGATCTGGCAAAGCAACCCGGCGGTGCGCTTTGCCGTGGTCGGCCACGCCCTGCCGGACAGCTGGAAGTCGCGCTGGACCGATCCGCGCATCGAATGGGTGGGTTACCTGCCGGACTTGCGCGAGCTGCAACGGCATTCGGCGATTTTCTTCGCGCCACTGCGCTATGGCGGCGGCTCGAAGATCAAGGTACTGGAAGCCATGGCCGCCGGCTTGCCGGTGGTCACCACCACCAAAGGCATGTCCGGCCTGCAGGTGACTCAGGGCGAGCACTATCTGAGCAGCGACGACAGCGACCAGTTGGCCCTGCTGATCAACCAGTTGCTCAACCAGCCCTGGCGCATGCGCCAGCTGTCGGAGGCAGCGCGCCAGTTCGTCACCGAACACCACGACTGGAGCATCGCCGCCGCCCAGCTGGAAACCGTACACGCCCGCCTGAGCCAGCGCGCGCCGGCCCTGGCGAACCTCGAGGGCAACGGCCTGCTCAGCCGTTCAGCCGAGTAGTTCGCTCAAGGGAATGAACTGCACGGTATCGCCTTTGGCCGGCGTGGTGCCCTCGCGCACTTCCACCAGGCCTTCGGCCCAGGCGGCGCTGCGCAGGACACCGGAGCTCTGGTTCTTGTAGATCAGCGCCTGGCCCTGCTCCAGCCGGGCCCGCAGGTACTCGCGGCGATTGCCCGCCTTGGGCCAGTCGAAACCGGCCGGCACCGGGAACTGCAACGGCGTAACCTCGGCGACCCCCTGGCGGCGCAGCAGGTACGGACGGGTCAACAGGCCGAAGGTCACCAAGGTCGAGGCCGGGTTACCGGGCAGGCCAATCACCGGCACGCCCTTGTAGTGGCCGAAGGTCAATGGCTTGCCGGGCTTGATCGCCAGCTTCCACAACGCCAGCTCGCCGGCTTCACGCAGGGCCAGCCCCAGGTAGTCGGCCTCACCCACCGAGACACCGCCGGTCGACAGGATCAGGTCGACCTGGTTCAGGCCCGCCAGGCAGTCGCGGGTCTTTTGCAGGTCATCGGCAAGGATGCCCGCATCGATCACTTCGCAGCCCAGGCGCTGCAACCAGCTGACCAGCAGGCGGCGATTACTGTTGTAGATCTGCCCGGGGCCCAGCGGCAGGCCGGGCTCGACCAGCTCGTCGCCAGTGGAGAGCACCGCTACCTTGACCTTGCGCACCACCGTGAGCTCGGCGCAGCCCAGGGTCGCAGCCAGCCCCAGCTCGATCGGCCCCAGGCGCGTGCCAGCGGCCAGCACCGATTCGCCCGCACGGGTTTCCTGACCTTGCGGACGAACGTTCTGACCGACGTGCAGCGGCTCGGTGAAACGCACCCGCTGGTCATCCAGCACCTCGGCGTTCTCCTGCATCTCGACACAATCGGCACCGGCGGGCAGCGGCGCACCGGTGAAGATCCGCGCGCAGGTACCCGGTTGCAGCGGCTCGGGCGCGTGGCCGGCAAAGATCCGCTGGCTGACCGGCAACGCCTCGCCCTGCCAGTCGGCCAGGCGCAAGGCGTAGCCGTCCATGGCGCTGTTCGGCCAGGGCGGCAGGTCGAGGCTGGCAACCAGCTCCCGGGCCAGCACCCGACCTTGCGCCTCGGCCAGGGCCACCTGTTCGGTCTCGACGATCGGCGCCGCCTCGGCCAGTGCCAGCAAACGCGCCAGTGCGTCCTCGACCGCCATCAACGAGCTGCTCATGGACGCTTCAACCACGACTGGCGCAGGGTTCGGCCTGCTTGAGGTGGGTGACGAAATTGCACGGACGGTGACGGGCATCCAGCTGCTCGGCGAGGATGCCGTCCCAACCGGTGCGCACGGCGTTGGTCGAGCCTGGCAGGCAGCAGACCAGGGTGCCGTTGGCCAGCCCGGCCAGGGCACGGGACTGCACGGTGGAGGTGCCGATGTCGGCCATGGAAATATGACGGAACAGCTCGCCAAACCCATCGACCTGCTTGTCGAGCAGGCAGGCGACGGCCTCGGGGGTGCTGTCGCGACCGGTAAAACCGGTGCCGCCGGTAATCAGCACCACCTGCACCTGTTCATCGGCGATCCAGGTGGCGACCTGGGCGCGGATCTTGTACAGGTCATCCTTGAGCAGCACCCGTGCAGCCAGGCCGTGGCCCGCCTCGGTCAGGCGATCGACAAAGACCTGGCCGGAGGTGTCGGTTTCCAGGGTACGGGTATCACTGACCGTCAACACCGCAATGTTCAGCGGCACGAAAGGTACATCTGCCTTGGCTTTCATGGGACCTTGATCCATTGATAGAGGGAGGATGGACGGTGTTATATCACAGCCCTGCCCGGCTCGCGCCCGCTACCCTGAAAGGGATTGTCGCCCGTCAATGAAGGTGCGCAACCGCTATGCTGGTAAGTGCAAGGAACTTGCACAGCCCCCCTGCGTCTGAGGAACATTACGCACTATCCATTACCGGAGAAACACGATGATTCAACGGACCCTCCCCGCCCTCCTGCTCGCCGTCGGTCTTGGCACCCTGGCAGGTTGCGCATCGCCTACCGTCATCACCCTCAACGATGGCCGCGAAATCCAGGCAGTCGACACGCCGGAGTACGACGACGAAACCGGCTTCTACGAGTTCGAGCAACTGGATGGCAAGCGCACCCGCATCAACAAGGACCAGGTACGCACCGTCAAGGATCTCTGACGTGTGCAACAAGCCTTGTGAAGGGGGCTTGTCGGGGAGACATTTTTGAGTAATATTTTCTCCATCGGAGTGTAGCGCAGCCAGGTAGCGCGTCTCGTTCGGGACGAGAAGGCCGCAGGTTCGAATCCTGTCTCTCCGACCACATCCAAAGCAAAAAGCCCGCCCTTGAGCGGGCTTTTTCATGCCTGTGGGAGCGGGCTTGCCCCGCGATTGCGTTCTATCAGGACAATCGCATCGCGGGGCAAGTCGAATCGTCGCACCGCCGCGCCTACCGGAATAGCGTCATGCATGAATGGCCAGCATTGCGCAGTTGTAGCGGTAACAGGAGAATGCGCGCCTTTCGAACCTGGAGGTTGATTCTCATGCGTAAGACTCTTGCCGCCCTGACCCTGGGCCTGCTGTGCGCACAAGGCGCCGTGGCCGGTGATGGCCAGACCGCCCTGGGCGGTGGCCTGGGTGGTGTACTGGGTAACGTGGTCGGGCAACAGCTCGGCGGTCGCACCGGTGCCGCAATCGGCGCTGGCGTCGGCGGCGCAGCAGGCAGTGCCATGGCAGCCAAGAACGGCAACAAGACCAAGGCAGCCATCGGCGGCGGCCTGGGCTCGGCCGGCGGTTCGCTGATCGGCGGCTCGCTCGGCGGCAGCACCGGTTCGGCCATCGGCGCGGGCCTGGGTGGCGCTGCAGGCGGTGCCCTGGGCAACCACGTGGCGGACAAGAAGCGTCACTGATTGCACCTGGTTTCAGGGTCTTTTCGCGGGGCAAGCCCGCTCCCACATGCCCCGCGATGCTTTCCAGCCCCGAAAACAAAACAGCCCCCTGAATAGGGGGCTGTTTCGTTTCTAGCGTTTCACGACTTACAGCGCAGGCTCAGCCTGTACCACAGGGGCCGCTTCCGGCAGCACCGGAACGTACAGCAGGCCCAGACGCGAGCTGCTCCACTCACGGGTCTTGTTGGTCAGCTCAAGGTTGTTGTTGAGCTTCTGGCCGTAGGTCGGCACGATTTCCTTCAGCTTGGCCTGCCATTCAGGGGTCTTGATGCGATCCTTGAAGGTCTTCTCCAGCACGCTCAGCATGATTGGCGCGGCGGTCGAAGCACCTGGCGAGGCACCCAGCAGCGCAGCGATGCTGCCATCCTGGGCGGCAACCACTTCGGTACCGAACTGCAGAACGCCACCGTGCACCGGATCCTTCTTGATCACCTGGACCCGTTGACCGGCCTGCAGCAGTTTCCAGTCTTCGTTCTTGGCGTTCGGGAAGTACTCGCGCAGGGCATCCATGCGGTCATCGAAGCTGAGCATCAGCTGACCCATCAGGTAGGTGCTCAGGTCGATGTTGTCGATGCCAGCGTGGGTCATCGGCATGATGTTGTGGGTGGTCAGCGCAGCGAACATGTCGAGCAGCGAACCGTTCTTCAGGAACTTGGTGGAGAAGGTCGCGAACGGGCCGAACAGCAGCACTTCCTTGCCATCGATCACGCGGGTGTCCAGGTGCGGAACGGACATCGGCGGCGCGCCCACCGAAGCCTTGCCGTACAGCTTGGCCTTGTGACGGGCAACGATGGCCTGGTTGTCGGTCATCAGGAACTGGCCACCGACCGGGAAGCCGGCATAGCCGTCAGCTTCAGGGATACCGGACTTCTGCAGCAGTTTCAGGGCACCACCACCGGCACCGATGAACACGAACTTGGCCTTGACGCTACGCTCGGCGCCCTTGTTGGCGAGGTCGGCAACCACCACGGTCCAGGTGTTGTCGGCGTTGCGCACGATGTCGCGCACTTCGTGCTGCACGTGCAGCTTGACGTTGTCGCGCTTGGTCAGCGAGGCGATCAGCTGGCGGGTGATCTCGCCGAAGTTGACGTCGGTACCGATGTTCATGCGGGTGGCGGCGATCTTCTGGTCGGCAGCACGGCCTTCCATCACGATCGGTACCCACTTCTGGATCTGCGCGTGGTCTTCGGAGTACTCCATGCCACGGAACAGCGAGCTGTGCTGCAGGGCTTCATGGCGCTTCTTGAGGAACTCGACGTTCTTGTCGCCCCAGACGAAACTCATGTGCGGCACGTTGTTGATGAACGAGGTCGGGTTGCTCAGCACGCCCTGTTCGACCTGGTAGGCCCAGAACTGCTTGGAGATCTCGAACTGCTCGTTGACCCCGACCGCCTTGCTGATGTCGATCTTGCCGTCGGCGCCTTCGCTGGTGTAGTTCAGCTCGCAGAAGGCCGAGTGGCCGGTACCGGCGTTGTTCCAGGCGTTGGAGCTTTCTTCGGCGACCTTGTCCAGGCGCTCGTAGATGTCGATCGACCAGCCCGGCTCCAGCTCGTTGAGGTAGGTGCCCAGACTTGCACTCATGATGCCGCCGCCGATCAGCAGCACGTCTACGCTCTTTTCGGGCTCACTGGGCTTGGAGCAGCCGATGACACTCAGGCACAGGAGCGTCAGCAGGATTTTTTTCATAGTTCAATCCAATTGGGGTGAAGTAATTGGCAATGACCGCTGGTCCCGTAGTGCACGCCCGGATTCTTGTTGTTGCTCGCGCAGACCAAAGCTTAGCTGAGCACGATACTCAGGCAATCGGCCTGGACGCGCGCGCGATGGTTGGCGGCTGGGGTTGTTCGATGGATCGGGAAACGGTCACCCGGGCGTCTGACAACACACCGGGTGCTTGCGAGGCCTAGGCCTGCCCGCCTTTAAGCACAAAGCGGGCCAACTCTCTCAAGACCAAGGGCTAATACCCGGGACGCGTCGTCGCACCCCATCTTTAGCGGTTTTTCTGGCGACAATCCGCCACATTGATCGCCACTTTTGCCGGCATGTGGCGGATTTCCCCCGTCGCGGGTCAGGCGCTCAGCCGCGCCGTGACTTCGCCAAGCTGCCCCGACAGCCCGTGCAGGCGATGACCGGCCTGCTCGGTGTGCTGCACCGCCTGCTGGTTGGCGGTGGCGATACGCGTGATTTCCACCAGGTTGCGGGAAATGTCCTCGGCCACGCTGGTCTGCTCTTCGGCGGCCGTGGCGATCTGCCGGTTCATGTCGCGGATCGCTTCCACCGCCTGGGTGATGCGCTGCAGCATCTGCCCGGCGCGCTGGACCTGCTCGGCCCCCTCTTCACTGCGCTGCTGGCCGCTTTCGATGGCCCTGACCGCATCCACGGCGCCGGACTGCACGGCGCTGATGATCTGGTTGATCTCGGCGATCGACGCCGCCGTGCGCTGGGCCAGGCTGCGCACCTCGTCGGCGACCACGGCGAAGCCGCGCCCGGCCTCCCCTGCCCGCGCCGCCTCGATGGCGGCATTGAGCGCCAGCAGGTTGGTCTGCTCGGCGATTCCGCGGATCACTTCCAGCACCTTGCCGATGCGCGCGCTGTCGGCCTCCAGATCGCGAATTACCGCGGCCGTACCGGCGATCTCCTGGTTGACCGTGGCAATGGTGTCGATGGTGGCCTGCATGACCTGCTCGCCCGCCTGGGCACTGTGGTCGGCATCATCGGCCGCCCGCGCCGCTTCGGCGGCATGGCGGGCGACTTCCTGGGCAGTGGCGGACATCTCGTGCATGGCCGTGGCCACCTGATCGGTGCGCTGGAACTGATCGTCGGTGCCCACCGCCATGCTGCCGGCGATGCTACGCAACTCGCCGCTGGCGGTTTCCAACTCGCCGGCATTGCGCTGCAGGCGGCTGACAGTATCGGCGAGAAAGTCGCGCAAGGTATTGGCCGCCACGGCCAGGCGGCCGAGCTCATCCTGGCGATCGCTGGGCACCCGTGCCTCGAAGCGGCCCTGGCTCAGTTGCGCGACGTAGTCGATCAGGCCACGGATCGGCTCGATCAGGCTGCGATTGACCAGCCACAGGCTGAGCAGGCCGACCAGCAGCGCCGAACCGAACATCACCAGCAGGCCCAGCCACACGGTGCGCTGCGCCGACTGGTTGATCGCCTCGGCGCGGGCCTGGGCGTCGGCGCGCAACTGGCTGACCAGCGCGCTCATCTGCTCGCTGGCGGCGCGATCCACACCTTTGACCGCCTGGTCCCCCACTACCGGATCGCCGCCTGCTGCGAGGAACGCCTGGCGACCCTGGGCATAGGCCCGACCCAACTGGCGGTGGCTTTCCTTGAGCTGTTCGGCGCGCGCCTTGAGCGGCGCCTCGCTGTGCTCGATCAACTGTTCGAGAATGCCCTGCACCTGCTGTTCACGGGCAAGAAATTGCTGCCAGTACTTGTCCAGCTCAGCCGGCTGCTTGCCGCGCAACAGCACGTTCTTCCACTCCTGGACCTGGACCTTGAACTGCAGGTTGGCTTCGTCGATCAACTGCGAGGCCTGCAACGGCCCGTCGATCAACTGCCCGTAACCACGAACACTGGACGACAGCAGTTGAAAGCACACAAGCGCGATGATCAGCATGGCCGACAGACTGCCAGCCAGCAGCGCGAGAATTTGCATTCTCAGGGATTTACGCAACATCGGAAGGAATCCAGAAACAAGGAATGGGAGCCAAAAAAAAGCTGCCATCGAGTGATAGCAGCCAGGTTCGAGCGTTACGCAACAGCTGGACTAGATAGTCTCAGGGGATTGCTACAGAAATGTGACAGCCGGCGGAACGCTGTCACAAATCCGTAACGGTGTTGAACTGCAATGCCGCCAGGCGTGCATACAACGGGCTCTCGACCAGCAGTTGACGGTGAGTGCCAATCGCCACCAGGCGCCCCTGGTCGATCACCGCGATGCGATCGGCGTGTTGCACCGTGGCCAGCCGATGGGCGATCACCAGGGTGGTACGCCCGCTCATCAGGGTCGGCAGCGCCTGCTGGATCAGGTGCTCGCTGTGGGCATCGAGGGCGCTGGTGGCTTCGTCCAGCAGCAGGATCGGCGCATCCACCAGCAAGGCCCGGGCGATCGCCAAGCGCTGCCGCTGGCCGCCCGACAGGCCCAGGCCGGCATCGCCAAGGTGGGTCTGGTAGCCCTGGGGCAATTGCAGGATGAAGTCATGGGCGTGGGCGCTGCGCGCGGCGGCTTCGACCTGGGCCATGCTCGCAGCGGCCCGGCCATAGCGAATGTTCTCCTCCACCGTGCCGAAGAACAGCGCCGGATTCTGCGCCACCAGGGCGAAGTGCCGGCGCAGGTCCAGGGGATCGAGGCAGTCGATAGCTTGACCGTCAAGCAGAATGCGGCCTTGCTGGGGATCGTAGAAGCGCAGCAGCAGGTCGAACAGGGTCGACTTGCCTGCCCCCGACGGCCCGACCAGGGCCAGGGTTTCACCCGGCTCGACGGTCAGGCTCAAGCCATCGATGGCGGCGGGCTCGGGGCGCGAGGGGTAGGCAAAGCGCACCGCCTGCAACTCGATCCGCCCCCTGGCCCGCGGCGCCGAACGTTCCAGCCCCTGGGCCGGCGCGCTGATCTCGCTGCGCGCAGCCAGCAACTCGGCGATCCGCTCCGCCGCGCCGGCAGCCCGCTGCAACTCACCGATCACCTCGCTGACGGTGCCGAAGGCACTGCCGACGATCAGGCTGTAGAACACAAAGGCGGCCAGTTCACCGGCGGAAATCCGCCCGGCGATCACGTCCATGCCACCGACCCAGAGCATTACGCCCACGGCGCCGAGCACCAGCACGATCACCAGGGTGATCAGCCAGGCACGCTGGCGAATGCGTTTGCGGGCGACGCTGAACGCCGCCTCCACCGTGTCGGCGAAGCGTTGCTGGTCGCTGCCCTGGTGGTTGTAGGCCTGCACGGTCTTGATCTGCCCGAGGGTCTCGGCCACATAGCTGCCGACGTCGGCGATGCGATCCTGGCTCTGGCGCGACAGGCTGCGCACCCGCCGGCCGAAGATCAGGATCGGCGCAACCACCAGCGGCAGGGCCAGCACCACGATACTGGTGAGCTTGGGGTTTGTGACGAACAACAGCACGATGCCGCCCAGCACCATCAGCACGTTGCGCAGGAACATCGACAGCGACGAGCCGATCACCGACTGCAGCAAGGTGGTATCGGCGGTCAGGCGCGACTGGATCTCCGAGCTGCGGTTGCTCTCGAAAAAACCCGGGTGCAGGTAGATCAGGTGATCGAACACCTGCTGGCGGATATCGGCCACGCAGCGCTCGCCGATCCATGACACCAGGTAGAAGCGGCTGAAAGTGCCGATCGCCAGCGCCACGACCAACGCCAGGAACACGCCGATGGACTGGTTGAGCAAGTGCGGCGAGCCGGTCATGAAGCCCTGGTCGACCAGCATGCGAATACCCTGGCCCATGGACAGGGTGATGCCGGCGGTCAGCACCAGCGCCAGCAACGCCAGCACCACCTGTTTGCGGTATGGCCGGATAAAGCGCCAGCCCAGGCGCAGGGCCTGGCGTTGGCGCTCGGAAAAACGCTTGAACATGGAAGGACCGAAGCTCCGTGGTTTTGATTCAGCCTACACCCTTTAAGGCCCGCTCCAATGGCTGATAGACCGTTTTGGTCTAAAGTACCACTGGAGCTTTACCTTGCTTTCTGTTGGACTTGACCAAGGTCGTGGAGTGACCGGCCCCGCGCTGTCACACGCCAGTCACCCAACGCGCCTAGTCTTAGCTGGTAACCTGATGAGGAGACAGGAAATGAGCTTGCAGCAAGGGAAAACAGAGCAAGCAACCGCGCCAAAAGCCGAGGCGCCGAAGGTGCCGGTGTGCGGCTCGATCATCGGCCCTGACGGGCAAGAGGTCGAGATCACCGAGGACATGATCCAGCAAGCGTGCGAGAAGCTGGAAAAAAGCCGTGAAGAGCGCGCCCAGAAGAATCCCTGACCCCCGAATTTCTCAACCCGGCATCAACGCCGGGTTTTTATTGCCCGCATCACACCAGCACACCACCCAGCGCCCTGACCATCTGTGCCAATTGCGGCGCGTCGCCGTGCAGGCGCACGAGCAGCCCCTCGATCTCGCGACGTGACGGATAGTGCTTGCGCAAGGCATCGAAGGCCGCCTTCTGTTCCTGCACGTCACTGCTCAAGCTGCGGCGGAAATCGGCATCGTCGCGGCGCGGATCGTAGACGGCGCGGCACAGGGTCGCCAGGGCCCAGGCCGGGTCGGTTTCAGCCTGCAGGCCGATTTCGGCCAGCCAGGGTTGCGGCAACAGGTCGGCCAATTGCACCGCTGCCGGCTCGCCACGCCAGGCACAGAACGCCTGGTAGATCTGCGCCGTGCCGCGCTGCTTGCCGTCCAGGCTGTAGCCGGCGATGTGTGGAGTGGCCAGCACGCAGAGGTCGGCCAGCTCCAGATCCACCTGCGGCTCGGCTTCCCAGACATCCAGCACCGCCAGGACATCCTCGCGCTCGAGCAGCAACTCGCGCAGCGCCACATTGTCGATCACCGGACCACGGCTGGCGTTGATCAGCCACGCCCCCGGGCGCAGGCGTGCCAGTTCCGCGGCAGCGAGCAAATGCCAGGTGGCATGCTGGCCTTCGCGGCTCAACGGGGTGTGCAGGCTGATCACGTCGCACGTATCGAGAATCCGCTCCAGGCTGACATAGTCACCGCCTTCACGGGCCTGGCGCGGTGGATCGCAGACCAGCACGTTCCAGCCCAGGCCACGCAGCACCTCGACCAGGCGCCCGCCGACTTCGCCGGCGCCAACCACGCCATAGGTACGCCCGGACAGTTCGGCGCCATCCAGCTCGGCCAGGGTCAGCAGGCTGCCCAGCACATAATCGACCACGCCGCGCGCGTTGCAGCCTGGCGCACTTGACCACTGGATCCCGGCTTCGGCGAAGTAGTCCAGGGCCAGGTGATCGGTACCAATGGTGCAAGTGCCGACGAAGCGCACCTTGCTGCCTTCAAGCAGTGCCCGGTCGACCCGGGTCACCGAGCGCACCAGAAGCACATCGGCATCCCTGACACAGTCCGCGTCGATGGCGCGCCCGGGATAGCGGCGGATCTCGCCGAATCCGGCAAAGAAGGCATCGAGCAGCGGAATATTCTCGTCGGCAACAATCAGCATGGCGCTCTCCTATCGGGGGATCGCAGTGTAGGCCCTTGCCGGAGGCGAATCCAGCGAGGCGCGCTGGCACCTGGCGAGTTTCCTGACCAATGCGTCAAGGCGTATACTGGTGTGTTCCGCGCACTTTTCCTGGGGACGCCTGCCTTGTGACACCGATGACCGCCGACACCCTCTCTGCCCCCCTCTCCCGCCCTGCCCGTATTCGCACCGAGTTGCGCAGTCTGTTGTGGCTGGCCACGCCCATCATCATCGCGCAGCTGGCCACCACCGCCATGGGCTTCGTCGATGCCGTGATGGCCGGGCGGGTCAGCCCGCGTGACCTGGCGGCCGTGGCCCTGGGCAACTCGATCTGGATCCCGCTGTTCCTGCTGATGACCGGCATCCTGCTGGCCACCACGCCCAAGGTCGCCCAGCGCTTCGGCGCCGGCCAGCACGCCGAGATCGGCCCGCTGGTGCGCCAGGCCCTGTGGCTGGCGCTGGCCGTCGGCCTGATCGGCAGCGCCCTGCTGCTCAGCGCCGAGCCGGTGCTGCAGGTGATGAAGGTCGATGCGCAACTGGTCGCGCCGAGCATGGGCTACCTGCAAGGCATCGCCTTCGGCTTTCCCGGCATCGCCCTCTACTATGTGCTGCGCTGCTACAGCGATGGCCTGGGCCGCACCCGGCCAAGCATGGTCATCGGCCTGCTAGGCCTGTTGCTGAACATCCCGCTGAACTACGTGCTGATCTACGGCCACTTCGGCCTGCCGGCCCTGGGTGGCGTCGGTTGTGGCTGGGCCAGTGGCATTGTCATGTGGTTCATGGCCCTGGGCATGGCCGCCTGGACCCGCTGGGCCCCGGCCTATGAGGGCAGTCGGGTACTGGTGCGTTTCGAGCGTCCGCAGTGGGCAGTGATCAAGCGCCTGGTAGGCGTCGGCCTGCCCATCGGTATCGCGGTATTCGCCGAGTCGAGCATCTTTGCGGTGATCGCCCTGCTGATCGGCAGCCTTGGCCCGACCGTGGTGGCCGGGCACCAGATCGCCCTGAACATCAGCTCGCTGCTGTTCATGATTCCTTATTCGCTGGGGATGGCCGTGACCGTGCGGGTCGGCCAGGCGGTCGGCGCCGGCCAGCCGCGCCAGGCCCGCTTCGCCGCCCTGGTCGGCCTGGGTGCGGCACTGGTGTTCGCCTGTTTCTCGGCAGCGTTCATCCTGCTGCTGCGCGAACCGATCGCCTCGATCTACACCCCGGACACCGCGGTGATCCAGATTGCCGCCATGCTGATCGTGTATGCCGCGCTGTACCAGTTCTCCGATGCCATCCAGGTGATTGCCGCAGGCGCGCTGCGCGGCTACCAGGACACACGGGTAACCATGATCCTGACCCTGTTCGCTTACTGGGGTATCGGCCTGCCGGTGGGCTACCTGCTCGGCCTGACCGACCACTTCGGCCCGGCCAGCGGGCCAAACGGCCTGTGGGAAGGCCTGATTGCCGGCCTGACCTGCGCGGCGCTGATGCTGTCGATCCGCCTGGCACGCAGCAGCGCCCGGCACATTCGCCGGGCTGGGCGCGCCTAGTCGACTTTCTTGCGGATCCAGTACAGGTAGGTGCCGGCATCTTCCTGTTGCTGGACCAGCTCATGGCCGAGGAACACGCAGAACTTGGGGATATCGCGACGCGTCGACGGGTCGGTGGCAATCACCTTGAGCAGGCCGCCGGCGGCCAGGTCGCGCACGTGCTGGTGCAGCATCATCACCGGCTCCGGGCAGTTCAGGCCGGTGGCGTCGAGGATGGCGTCTGGGGTGAAATCGGTCATGTAGAACTCCGGAAACAATCAGCTATTGTCGCGCAAGGGGGCCTTCGCGTCATCCTTGAGGACCTCATCGCCGGCTACGCCAGCTCCCACAAGTGTCAGCCCCATCCCTGTGGGAATTTCTGTCCCTGTGGGAGCCGGCAGAGCCGGCGATCAATTCAACGCGGTTTCAGGTCCAGGCGCCGCAGGTGGCAGGTCACCTCTTCACGATCGTGATACAGCTGCTTGCAGCCGATCGACACCTTGACCTTGCGTGCCTTGAACCCCTCTTCGATACGATCGAGCAAGCGCCGCACCTCGGCATAGCGCTGCTTCATCGGCAGCTTGAGGTTGACCACCGCCTCGCGGCACAGCCCCTCGCCCAGCCAGGTTTCCAGCAAGGCGGCACTGCGCGCCGGCTTCTCGACGATATCGCAGACCATCCAGTCCACCGTCTGCCGGGGTTTGTAGGTAAAACCGTCGGCCATCAGGTGCTGGACCAGCCCGGTGTCCATCAGGCTCTCGGCCATGGGGCCATTGTCGATGGCGGTGACCAGCATCCCGCGCTTGACCAACTGGTAAGTCCAGCCCCCGGGCGCAGCACCCAGGTCGACGCCGGTCATGTCGTCGGACAGCCGCGCATCCCACTGGTCGCGGGGAATGAAATGGTGCCAGGCCTCTTCCAGCTTCAGGGTCGAGCGGCTTGGCGCTTCGCGGGGGAACTTCAGGCGCGGGATGCCCATGGGCCACATCGCCGAGTTGTCGGCATCGGCCAGGCCTGCAAACACCCGCCGGCCGCTGACGAAGGTCAGCAGCAGACGCGGCTTGCCGGCATCCTCGACCAGCCGCCCGGCCTTGCCCAGCGCCTTGCGCAACGGGACCTCGAACTTGCGGCAGAAGGTCGAAAGCTCCTTGCCCTCGTTGGTGTCCATCACTTCCAGCCACAGGCTGCCACACACCGGGTAATCGGCCAGGTGCTCAAGCAGCACGCTGATGCGGTCGGTTTCCGGCAACTCGATGAAACTGCCGCGCGCCCACTGGCGCGGGAATATCAACTGGGCAAAGCGCAGTTCGCGCATCAGCCGCTCGGCGCCTTCGGCATCGTTGCAGATGAACTCGGCGCAAGCGCTCTGCGGCTTGGCCTTGGCGTAGCCGGGGACATTCAGGCGGGCGGCATGCTCGGCGATTTCGGCACAGACTTCGCTCTCGAAACCGGGCCGGCAATGCATAAACAGGGTATTCATCTTCACTCCAGGAGGGTGGGCGGCCAATCACGCCGACCCTGACCGGGCGCAATGCACTGCGCCGGTAAATCGGCGAATGATAAAGGAAGTTCGGAACCGGTGACATGCCCCGCCGGTCCAGTTCTTGGTCAGGTGCGCCAATCGGGACTAACCTGACCATTCAGCCAGGGTCCGTGCCGTGCGGACCGTCACAGAGGCGGTGAACCGGCGACAGCAAGGAAGATTGCCGTTCACCGGCGCAGAAGGAGTTGGTATGCCCTCGCTCGACAGCCTGAACACCCTCAAGACTCTGACGGTCGCCGACCGTTCCTATCACTACTTCAGCCTCGGCGAAGCCGCCCAGAGCCTTGGCGATCTGCAGCGCCTGCCGATGTCGCTGAAGGTGCTGCTGGAAAACCTGCTGCGCTGGGAGGACGACAAGACCGTCACCCGCGCCGACCTCGCCGCCCTGGCCGACTGGCTGAAGACGCGCAGCTCCGAGCGCGAGATCCAGTACCGCCCGGCGCGGGTGCTGATGCAGGACTTCACCGGCGTGCCGGCGGTGGTCGACCTGGCCGCCATGCGCGCGGCCATGGCCAGGGCTGGCGGCGATCCGCAGCGGATCAACCCCCTGTCGCCGGTGGACCTGGTGATCGACCACTCGGTGATGGTCGACCGCTATGCCAACCCGCAGGCGTTCGCCCAGAACGTCGACATCGAGATGCAGCGTAACGGCGAGCGCTACGCCTTCCTGCGCTGGGGCCAGAGCGCCTTCGACAATTTCAGCGTGGTGCCGCCGGGCACCGGCATCTGCCACCAGGTCAACCTGGAATACCTCGGTCGCACGGTCTGGACCCGCGACGAAGACGGCCGCACCTATGCCTTCCCCGACACCCTGGTGGGCACCGACTCGCACACCACCATGATCAACGGCCTGGGCGTGCTCGGCTGGGGCGTTGGCGGCATCGAGGCGGAAGCGGCCATGCTCGGCCAGCCGGTGTCGATGCTGATACCGGAAGTCATCGGCTTCAAGCTGACCGGCAAGCTGCGCGAAGGCATCACCGCCACCGACCTGGTGCTGACGGTCACCCAGATGCTGCGCAAGAAAGGCGTGGTGGGCAAGTTTGTCGAGTTCTACGGCGACGGCCTGGCCGACTTGCCCCTGGCCGACCGCGCGACCATCGCCAACATGGCCCCGGAATACGGCGCCACTTGCGGCTTCTTCCCGGTCGACCAGGTGACCCTGGACTACCTGCGCCTGTCGGGCCGACCGGAAGCGACCGTCCAACTGGTCGAAGCCTATTGCAAGGCACAGGGACTGTGGCGCCTGCCCGGCCAGGAGCCGATCTTCACCGACACCCTGGCGCTGGACATGCATGAAGTCGAAGCCAGCCTGGCCGGCCCCAAGCGCCCGCAGGACCGGGTCGCCCTGTCCCAGGTCAGCCAGGCCTTCGATACCTTCCTCGGCCTGCAACTGCGCGCTTCAAGCAAGGAAGTCGGTCGCCTGGAGAGCGAGGGCGGTGGCGGGGTCGCGGTGGGCAATCCCGATCAGGCCGGCGAGGTCAGCTACGAGCATGAGGGCCAGCAGCACCTGCTGCGCGACGGCGCCGTGGTGATTGCCGCCATCACCTCCTGCACCAACACCTCCAACCCCAGCGTGATGATGGCCGCCGGCCTGGTAGCGAAAAAGGCCGTGGAAAAGGGCCTCAAGCGCAAACCCTGGGTCAAGAGCTCGCTGGCGCCCGGCTCCAAGGTGGTGACCGATTACTACAAGGCAGCGGGCCTGACCCCTTACCTGAACGACTTGGGCTTCGACCTGGTCGGCTACGGCTGCACCACCTGCATCGGCAACTCCGGGCCGCTGGACGACGCCATCGAGAAAGCCATTACCGGTGCCGACCTGACGGTCGCCTCGGTATTGTCGGGCAACCGTAACTTCGAAGGCCGGGTGCACCCGCTGGTGAAAACCAACTGGCTGGCTTCGCCGCCGCTGGTGGTGGCCTATGCCCTGGCCGGCAGCGTGCGCCTGGACCTGGCCAGCGAGCCACTGGGCACCGGCAACGACGGCCAGCCGGTGTACCTGCGCGACATCTGGCCGAGCCAGCAGGAAATCGCCGCGGCCGTGGCCAGCGTCGACACCGCGATGTTCCACAAGGAGTACGCCGAGGTTTTCGCCGGTGACGCCCAGTGGCAGGCGATCGAAGTGCCTCAGGCGGCCACGTATGTCTGGCAGGACGATTCCACCTACATCCAGCACCCGCCCTTCTTCGACGACATCACCGGCCCGCTGCCGGTCATCGACGACATCCAGGGTGCCCGGGTGCTGGCCCTGCTCGGTGACTCGGTGACCACCGACCACATCTCCCCGGCCGGCAACATCAAGGCCGACAGCCCGGCCGGCCGTTACTTGCGCGACAAGGGCGTGGAACCGCGAGACTTCAACTCCTACGGCTCGCGGCGGGGCAACCATGAGGTGATGATGCGCGGCACCTTCGCCAACATCCGCATCCGCAACGAAATGCTCGGTGGCGAGGAAGGCGGCAACACCTTGTATGTACCCACCGGCGAAAAGATGGCGATCTACGATGCGGCCATGCGCTACCAGGCCGACAGCACGCCACTGGTGGTGATCGCCGGCCAGGAATACGGCACCGGCTCCAGCCGCGACTGGGCGGCCAAGGGCACCAACCTGCTGGGCATCAAGGCGGTGCTGGCGGAGAGTTTCGAACGAATCCACCGTTCCAACCTGGTGGGCATGGGCGTGCTGCCGTTGCAGTTCACCGGCGGGCAGACCCGCAAGACCCTGGCCCTGGACGGCAGCGAGCGCATCGACATCCTTGGCCTGAGCCAGGTGCGGATCACCCCGCACATGCCATTGACGCTCAGGATCAGCCGCCAGGATGGCAGCCAGGAACAGATCGAAGTGCTGTGCCGGATCGACACCCTCAATGAAGTGGAGTACTTCAAGTCGGGAGGCATCCTGCATTATGTGTTGCGGCAAATGATCGCAGCCTGAGCCATCCGCGTGTCCCGGACACCGCCTGGACTGTCGTAGGCTTCAGGTTTTCACTGCTGAAGGATGTTCCATGTTGGTGTCCCAACGGATTGGACTGGCCCTGCTGGGCCTTGGCTACAGCGTTGCGCTCGTCCATGGCAGCCTTGGCCTGCTGGTGCTGCCCAGCCTGATTGCCCTGCTCTGCGCAGGGCTGTTGGTCAATCGCCCCGGCCGCTGGCAGCAAGGCTGCGGCCACGGGCTGTTCGTGCTGCTGGCCCTGGCCCTGGCGCTGCACTGGCTGCCAGGCTTCCATAGCACCCGGGTGATCGACAAGGCCGTCCTCAGCGCCGGCGCCCTGCCCTTTTCCCTGTACCTGAACCTGGACAAGCCCTTGATCGGCTTCTGGCTACTGCTGGCCTGCCCCTGGGTGCTGGCGCTGAGTGGCAAACGCCTGGTTGCAAGCCTGGCCTTGACCTTGCCAGGCGTCATTGCCGCCTGCCTGGGCGGCGCCTGGCTGATGGGGATGATCACCTGGGCCCCCAAGTGGCCGGAGCAGGCCTGGCTCTGGGCGCTGAACAACCTGCTGCTGGTCAGCCTCACCGAAGAGTTGCTGTTTCGCGGTTATATCCAGGGTGGGCTCGAACGTCTGACCCATAACCGCCACCTGGCCCTGCTGCTGGCGGCCGCCCTGTTCGGCCTTGCGCACCTGGGAGCGGGATGGCAGTGGTTCGCACTGGCGACCCTGGCCGGTCTCGGTTACGGGCTGGCCTATCGTTTTGGCGGCTTGTTCGCTGCCGTGTTGTGTCATTTTGCCCTGAACCTGGCCCACTTCACTGGATTTACCTACCCCATGCTCGTCCCGGGGTAATCAGTCGTTAAATATTCGTTCAACAAAAACCCCATGCTGCCGATAACCCTTCAAAGCCTTGCGGATTGAACAGCTCATGCGTAATAACCAGCCGATTACCCAGCGCGAACGGACTTTTCCTGCCCAACAACGTTTGATCTCGACCACCGATACCAAGGGTGTCATCACCTATTGCAATGATGCCTTCGTCGAAATCAGCGGCTTTTCCCGCGAGGAGCTGATGCGCGCCCCGCACAACCTGGTGCGCCACCCGGATGTACCACCCGCGGTGTTTGCGCACATGTGGGCCACGCTCAAGCAGGGCCTGCCATGGATGGGGATCGTCAAGAACCGTTGCAAGAGCGGTGATCATTACTGGGTCAACGCCTATGTCACGCCGGTGTTCGAGAACAACCAGGTGGTGGGCTTCGAATCGGTGCGGGTCAAGCCGACCGCCGAGCAGATCCGCAGGGCCGAAGCGCTGTACCAGCGCATCAACCAGGGCAAGTCGGCCATTCCGCGGCGCGACAAGTGGCTGCCGGTGGTGCAGGACTGGCTGCCGTTCATCCTGGTCAGCCAGATCGGCTTTTTGATCGGCAACTGGCTCGGTCACTCCTGGGGCTTCGCCCTGGCGGCGGGCCTGTCGGTGCCACTGGGGCTGCTCGGCCTGAGCTGGCAACAACGCGGCCTCAAGCGCCTGCTGCGCCTGGCCGAGCAAAGCACCTCCGATCCGCTGATCGCGCAGATGTACACCGACAGCCGTGGTGTCCAGGCGCGCCTGGAAATGGCCATGCTCAGCCAGGACGCACGGATGAAGACCTGCCTGACCCGCCTGCAGGACACTGCCGAACACCTCAACGAGCAGGCCCGGCAGTCCGACACCCTGGCCCACAACAGCTCCTCGGGGCTGGAGCGCCAGCGTGTCGAGACCGAACAGGTCGCCGCCGCGGTCAACCAGATGGCCGCCACCACCCAGGAAGTAGCCAATCACGTCCAGCGCACCGCCGACGCCACCCAGGAAGCCAACCGCCTGACCGGCCGTGGCCGCGATATCGCCGGCGAGACCCGCGAGGCCATCCAGCGCCTGTCGGCAGCCGTGGGCGAAACCGGGCTGACCGTCACCCAACTGGCCCGCGACAGCGATGAAATCGGCGGCGTGGTCGATGTGATCAAAGGCATCGCCGACCAGACCAACCTGTTGGCCCTCAACGCCGCCATTGAAGCGGCGCGTGCCGGCGAAATGGGCCGAGGTTTTGCCGTGGTGGCCGACGAAGTTCGCCAGCTGGCCCAGCGCACCAGCGAATCGACCGGGCAGATCCATGGCCTGATCGCCAAGCTGCAGCAGACCGCCAGCAATGCCGTGCAGACCATGGAGGCCGGTCACCGCCAGGCTGAAGAGGGTGTGGCACGGGTAATGGAAGCGGACCAGGCACTGGTCGGCATCAGCGAAGCGGTGGCCAACATCACCGACATGGCGACCCAGATCGCGGCGGCGACCGAGGAGCAGACTGCAGTGGCCGACGAGATCAGCCGCAACATCAGCACCATTGCCCAGCTGGCCGACCAGACCTCCGAACAGGCCCAGCACTCGGCGCTGCTCAGTGAAGAACTGACCCGCACCGCGACCAGCCAGTACTCGCTGGTTGAGCGCTTCAACCGCTGAAACATGCGCAAGCAACTGTCCTTTGTAGGAGCGGGCTTGCCCCGCGAAGCGATGTGACTGACACACCGCAATCGCGGGGCAAGCCCGCTCCTACAAAGGCAGTTGTTCCCACCCGAGACAGTCGCGCCCGCCGGCTACCAGTCGAGGGTCAAGCCGCTTTCGAAGTAGCGCTCTTCACCAGTGAACGGATCCTTGAAGCGCAAGCTCTGCGCCAGCAGTTTCAAGGGTTTGCTGTAGTCATCCGCGTCCTCGACCACCTGCGGGTAGAAGGGATCGTTGCAAATGCTCGCGCCCAACGCGGTCATGTGCACCCGCAACTGGTGGGTCTTACCGGTGACCGGCGACAGACCATAGCGCCAGAACTCGCCGTTTCTCTCCAGCACCTCGGCCAGGGTTTCGCTGTTGCTCGCCCCTTCCACTTCATGCATGCGAAAGAACGGCTCGCCATGGACCATGCGGCTCTTGTGCACCAATGGAAACTCGAGCTGCGGTAAAGCCCGGGCAATGGCCTGGTAACGCTTGTCGATCTGTCGGTTGGGAAACAGCGACTGATAGGCCGAGCGGCTCTTGGGGTTGGCGGAAAACAGCACCAGCCCGGCGGTGTGCCGATCGATGCGATGCAGGGGGACCAGATGCGGGTTGTCGAGGCGGCGAATCAGCCGGCGCAGCAAGGTGTGCTCGACATACTCCCCCGTTGGGGTGACCGGCAAGAAGTGCGGCTTGTCGGCCACCACCAGGTGCTCGTCGACATGCAGGACCTGCTCCTGGAACGGAATCGGCTTCTCGTTGGGGACTTCTCGAAAATAGTGGATGCGCAACCCCGGCTTGTAGGCCAGCGTCGCACTGATCGGCTGGCCCTGGGCATCCAGCACCCGCCCGCGGATGATCCGGTCAAGCCACTGCTCACGCCCGATGGCCTTGAAATGCTCGCTCAAACAGTCGAGCACGGTCGCCCAGTCGCCGTGCGGCAGGCAAACGGTACTGGCTTGATGCTGGGCCGGGTTGAAAGGGGCATTGGCCATGGGAACACTCTGAGGAATAAACCCGGCATTATCCCCCAAGCCCCGTGCCTCAGCCAGCCTGGCTTGCGGCGGCTTCGCTGAACTCCTTGAGCCAGCGCAATACGTCCACAGCCTCCCAGCGACCGGGATCGTACAGGGCATAGATCAGCCCCTGATAACCCACCACATCCAGCGGCCGGTGATAACCGGCGCGCTGGAACAAGGCTTCGATCTCGGCAAAACAGGTGTTGAAGTGCAGCTTGCTGAACGGCGTCTTGCCCTCCAGCACCAGGCCATCGAGACGCAACTCGAGCACCGCCTCGCTCACCCTGTCGGTGGACATTCGATTGACGCTGTACTTCAGTTGTTCGACGTTGACCATGTTCCGCACCCTTGAGGCAAACCCTGCCCCCAATACTGTATTTATATACAGCATATTCAGACTGGTCGGACACGTCAATCGGACAGCGCAATCAGACCAGCCCGGGAAGGTAGCCCGTGCCCTTGCGGATGGTCAGCAATTGCCGCCGCTCCCCGCTCAAGGACAGGCCCAGGTGCACCCATTGGTCATATTCGAGAATCAACTGGTCGAACATCAGCGGGCTGTCGGCCACACGCTGCGCCAGGGCGGCGGCGGTCAATCCCGGCACGTTGATGTCCGCCGCCAGGCCCTGGATATGGGCACTGTTGGGCGAACCGCCGATGGCGCTGTTCAAGGCGCGGCTGCGATAGCCACTGCTGACCAGTACCGGTTTGTCGACCAACTGACGCACCGTTTCGAGAAAGGTGCACAGGCGGTGAAGGTTGACCAGGGCGGCGGCATCCGGCGTGTTGTCGATGCCCAGGCGTGCGGCGCTCTCCGACATGGTCATTTCGGGCAGGGTGAAGTGTTCGGTGAGGTACATGGTTCATCCTTGGCATGAATACAGAAACCAGGGATTGTCCACGCCCAGGGGCTGCCGCAGACATCAGGAAATCATCCGCAAGCCTGGCCACTCAGCGCAGGAACATCACCACCTGCTCGGCATCGAACGGCCAGTTCAATTCTGCGCCGGTGTCACAGCGACGCAGTACGGGAATCAGCAAACCATAGCGCTGGAAGTGTTCCTCGCTATCGGCGATATCGACCAGCTCGACCAGCAGGCCATGCTCGACAAAGGGCATCAACAGGGCTTCGGCCACTTCACACAGGTGGCAACCCAGGGTGCCGAACAATTGGCATTCAGGAAGCATTGACGGGTTCCGGCAACAGTCACAGGGGATCATTATTCTAGGTCTGCCGCCGGGGGCCGTCGAGCGCGGGCGGGAAAGTTATCCACTGTTGCACGACTACTGACCCTGGTCAGCACGCGCACAGTAGCTATCGTTCAAACTTGCTGGTTTTTTGCAGTTTTCCAACAGGGAGTCCCTTGTGTTTGCCAACTTGCTGATCATCCTGGCCTCGTCGCTGGTCGTCATCGCCTTTTTCCGGCGCCTGAAGTTGCCGCCGGTACTGGGCTATCTGTGTGTCGGTCTGTTTGTCGGGCCGACGGCCCTCAACTGGGTCAATGAAAGCGAAGAGCTACCGGACCTTGCGGAAATGGGTGTGGTCTTCTTGCTGTTTTCCCTGGGACTGGAATTCTCCCTGTCGAAGATGCTCGCCCTGCGCAATGTGGTGTTCGGCCTGGGCAGCCTGCAGGTGATCTGTTCGGCGATCCTGCTGGCCGGGCTGTTGGCCCTGCTGGGCATGCCGGCCAACGCTGCCCTGCTGCTCGGCGCGGGGCTGGCGCTGTCGTCCACGGCGATCGTCAGCAAGGAACTGACCAGCCTGGGTGAGATCTTCAGCAGCCATGGCCAGAACGCCATTGGCGTATTGCTGTTCCAGGACGTGGTCGCCGTCCTGTTGCTGACCCTGGTCCCGGTGTTTGCCGGCGAAAGCGGCCAGGCCTGGTACTGGGCCCTGCCGCTGACCCTGGGCAAGACCGTGATCCTCTTCGTCGGCCTGCTGCTGGCCAGCCGCTGGCTGCTGCCACGCCTGTTCCACGAGGTGGCCAGTTCCCACTCGGCGGAGCTGTTCGTGTTGCTGGCGCTGGTGATCGTCCTGCTGACCGCCTGGTTGACCCACCTGCTGGGCCTGTCGCCGGCACTGGGGGCGTTCCTGGCCGGCATGCTGCTGGGTGAAAGCAATTACCGTCACCAGATCGAGGCGGATATCCGTCCGTTTCGCGACATCCTGCTGGGCCTGTTCTTTGTCAGTATCGGCATGCTCATCGACCTGCAACTGTTCGCCAGCCATGGCCTGGAAATCCTTGCCCTCACCCTGGGCCTGCTGGTGGTCAAGGGTTGTGTTGTCGCGGCCCTGGTCCGGGTACGTGGCAGCGACGCCGAGACGGCCTGGCGCAGCGGCCTGGCCCTGGCCCAGGGGGGCGAGTTCTGTTTTGCCCTGATGGCCCAGATGCAACAGACCCAGTTGTTGCCCGAGGCCATCGGCAACCTCTTGCTGGCCGCCACCTTCTGCTCGATGCTGGTCACCCCGCTGCTGCTGCGTGCCGCCCCCGGCATCGCCCTGCGCCTGCACCGCAAGCCCAACCAGGAAGTCCAGTTGCAAGCCATCGAAGCCCAGAGCGCCTCGCTCGATGGTCACGTGGTGATCTGTGGCTATGGCCGGGTGGGCCAGTCGATCGGGCGTTTCCTGCGCCGCGAGGAAATTCCGTTCGTTGCCCTGGACGATGACCCCGTGCGTGTCCAGGAAGCCGCCGCCGGCGAAAGCTGCGTGCATTACGGCGACTCGCGCCGGGGCGAGTTGCTCAGCGCCGTCGGCCTTGAGCGTGCGCGCCTGCTGGTGATTGCCGTGGACGGCACCGACATCGCCCTGGAGGTGCTCAAGGCCGCGCGCGAGCGCCATGCCCAGATTCAGATCCTGGTCCGCACCCGCGACGACAGCCAGCGCGAAGGGCTGCGCGCAGCCGGTGCCACCGCCGTGGTACCGGAGCTGCTGGAATCGAGCCTGATGCTCGCCTCCCATGCCCTGGTGATGCTGGGCCTGCCCATGAACCTGGTGCAGCAACGCATCGACGAGGTGCGCCAGACCCGCTACCGCATGCTGCACGCCTTCTACCAGGGCGCCGAGACCAGCCCGGTAGACAGCGAAGGCCAGCCCAAGGCGATGATGCATGCCGTCAACCTCGGCGCCGGAGCCTTCGCCTGCGGACGCTCCCTGGCCGACCTGGACCTGGAAGCACTGGGGGTCGAACTGCAGGCTGTGCAACGCGACGGTGCCGAGCTGGACGTCAGCGCCGACACCTGCCTGCATGCCGGCGACGCGGTGTTGCTCAGCGGTCCGGTGTCAGCCCTGAGCGCCTGTGAAGCACGCCTGGTCGGCGGACGCTGAGCACGGCTGTCAGTCCTGGCTGGTGGCGCCGATCTTGTGAATCGACAGGTCGGCGCCGTAATACTCCTGCTCCTGGCTCAGGCGCAGGCCATGCAGCGCCTTGATCGTGCCGTACACGGCAAAGCCGCCGATCAATGCCACCGTCACCCCCGCCAGGCTGCCGATCAGCTGTACGATCAGGCTGACACCGCCCAGCCCGCCCAACGCGGTCTGGCCGAAGATCCCGCAGGCAATGCCACCCCATACGCCACACAAGCCATGCAAGGGCCAGACACCCAGCACGTCATCGATCTTCCAGGCGTTTTGCGCCGCGGTAAAACACCAGACGAACAAGGCGCCGGCGATGGCCCCGGTGGCCAGGGCGCCGACCGGGTGCATCAGGTCGGAACCTGCACACACCGCCACCAGCCCGGCCAGCGGGCCGTTATGGACAAAGCCCGGGTCGTTGCGACCGACCAGCAAGGCCGCTACCGTGCCGCCGACCATGGCCATCAGCGAGTTGACTGCCACCAGGCCGCTGACCCCTTGCAGGGTCTGGGCACTCATGACGTTGAAGCCGAACCAGCCGACGATCAGGATCCACGACCCCAGGGCCAGGAACGGGATGTTGGACGGGGCGAACGCCACCAGCTTGCCGTCGCGGTAGCGGCCATTGCGCGGACCGAGCAACAGCACCGCCGCCAGGGCCAGCCAGCCGCCCATGGCGTGCACCACCACAGAGCCGGCAAAGTCATGGAAGCTGGCACCGAACCGCGCCTGCAGCCAGGCTTGGAGCCCCAGGTTGCCGTTCCAGACAATGCCTTCGAAGAAGGGATAGACAAACGCCACGATCAGTACCGTGGCGCACAGTTGCGGGGCAAAGCGTGCCCGTTCGGCGATCCCGCCGGAAATGATCGCCGGAATCGCGGCAGCGAAGGTCAGCAGGAAAAAGAACTTCACCAGGCTGTAGCCATGGTCGCTGCCCAGCACCGCTGCCGGCTGCAGGAAACTCACGCCGTAGGAGATCCAGTAGCCGACGAAGAAGTAGGCCAGGGTCGAGACGGCAAAGTCACTGAGGATCTTGCACAGGGCATTGACCTGGTTCTTGTGGCGCACGGTACCGACTTCGAGGAACGCGAAGCCGGCATGCATGGCCAGGACCATGACCGCGCCCAGCAGAATGAACAGCGTATTGGAGCCGTGGACCAGAGTGTCCACCGCACTTTGCAGATTATCCATGGAGTCGGCAGGCCTTTCGAAATAGCACCAGGACAGCGCACAGGTACTCCTTTTTGCACCAGCCTGGATCATCGTCATGCCACCTCCCTGGCCGATCCTGCTGATATCTGGAGTTTTTCCTTGGGTTTGTCGTGGATTGGGTTAAGGTTTACAGGGCCAGCAAACGCGCGCGCCCATATTCGGCGCAGGCACCGACCCCGGCGCACCAGGGAAAAGCAAAAGCTGTACCAGCGATTTGCACTGAACCTTCGCCAGCGCCTGCAACTCGAATTAACCACACACCCGTAGGGAGAGCCCCATGGCCAGCAAATCGGCAAAGACTGCTCAAGAAATTTTGATGGCTGACTTCCAGACCCTGGTACGCGATACCGAAAAGCTGCTCGAGCACACCGCCACCCTGGCAGGTGACCAGGCTGACGAAATGCGCAGCCAGATCCACGACAGCTTGCTGCGTGCCCGGGAAACCCTGCAACTGACCCAGGACTCGATGCGTGAGCGTGGCCAGGCGGCCTTGACCGCTACCGAAGACTACGTACAGAGCAACCCCTGGCAATCGATCGGGATCGCCGCCGGGGTCGGTTTTCTGATCGGCCTGCTGGCCAATCGGCGCTGAGGTCCTGGCGATGGAAAGTGAATCGATCGGCGCCAGCGGTGCGTCGAGCAAACGCCTGGGCGCTGCGGTGCTCGGGCTGTTGCATGGTCATGTCGAGCTGTTCGGCATCGAGTTGCAGGAGCAGAAAGCACGAACCCTGAGCCTGTTGCTGTTCGCCGGCCTTGCCCTGGTGTTCGCCCTGCTGTTGCTGATCGCCCTGTCGGCGCTGGTGCTGGTGCTGTTGTGGGACAGCTATCGCCTGGCCGGGGTAATCGGACTGTGCGTCTTCTATGGTGTAGCGGCACTGTTCTGCGCCTTGCGCCTGAAGGCTGCCGTGCACGATGAATCGTCGCCGTTCAGTTCGACCCTGGAAGAACTGGCCAAGGACCGGGAGCGCCTGTTGCCATGAGCCTGCCTGAACTTGCGAAAACCAATGACCGGCGCGAACTGCGCAAGGCGCTGGTGCGCCTGCGCCTGGAGATGCATCGGCAGGAGATCCGTCATGAGTCCGGGCAACTGCTCAATCCGCTGACGCGCTTGCGGGCAATGGGTGACAGCTTGCAGGGTGGATTGGGGATCAAGCATGCGCCCTTGTGGGGGATCGGTGCGGTGGTGGTGTTGGGGTTTCTGACCGGCAGAGGTGCGAAGAATGGCAGCCTGAGCCGGATTATTCGCCTGGGCAGCAGCCTTGTTCCGCTGATCAAGCTGTTCATGAAGAGCGAAACCAAGTAACCGCCGGACCGGTCTGCACAGCCCTTGTGGGAGCAGGCGAAGCCTGCGATCGACTGCAAAGCAGTCGCAATCCGGCCACCTCATTGGGGCAGATGTACTGAGGCGGTCTGGTGTACGGCCGCTTCGCGCCCGATCGCAGCCTGGCGGCAGCTCCCACAGAGTCCGAGGCATGCCGGGAACCTTTGTGGGAGCAACTGTCTTGATTGCCTGAAGGTGTGGCCGCTGCTGCCAGGCTACGATCGATGGGAGCGCCGGTGCACAACCCCAGCACCAAAAAGCGACTTGCAGCCATGCCGCCGACACGGGAAGCTATCCCCCTGCCCCTGTATCGGAGAACTGGCCTTGGACTGGCACACCCTGCTCACCCGCGAGCGACTCGGCAAGCCCCTGCACAGCCCTGAAGAACTGGGCCGCAGCCCCTTCCACAAGGACCACGACCGGATCATCTTCTCCGGCGCCTTCCGCCGCCTGGGCCGCAAGACCCAGGTACACCCGGTATCGAGCAACGACCACATCCACACCCGCCTGACCCACTCCCTGGAAGTCAGCTGCGTCGGCCGCTCACTGGGCATGCGCGTGGGTGAAACCCTGCGCGAGCAACTGCCCCAGTGGTGCGAGCCGAGCGACCTGGGCATGGTCGTGCAATCGGCTTGCCTGGCGCACGACATCGGCAACCCACCCTTCGGCCACTCCGGCGAAGATGCCATTCGCCACTGGTTCCAGCAGGCCGCAGGACGCGGCTGGCTGGACGCCATGAGCGAGGCCGAACGCGCCGACTTTCTCAATTTCGAAGGCAACGCCCAGGGCTTTCGCGTCCTTACCCAACTGGAGTACCACCAGTTCGATGGCGGCATGCGCCTGACCTACGCAACCCTTGGCACCTACCTCAAGTACCCCTGGACAGCCCGCCACGCCGACGCCCTCGGCTACAAGAAGCACAAGTTCGGCTGCTACCAGAGCGAGCTGCCGCTGCTCGAACAGATCGCCCGCAAACTGGACCTGCCGCAATTGGAAGAAAACCGCTGGGCGCGCCATCCGCTGGTGTACCTGATGGAGGCCGCCGACGACATCTGCTACGCTCTGATCGACCTCGAGGATGGCCTGGAAATGGACCTGCTCGACTACCCGGAAGTGGAGTCGCTGCTGCTCAGCCTGGTCGGTGACGACCTGCCGGAAACCTATCGCCAGCTGGGCCCTGGCGATTCGCGTCGGCGCAAGCTGGCGATCCTGCGCGGCAAGGCCATCGAGCACCTGACCAACGCCGCCGCCCGCGCCTTTGTCGAGCAACAGGATGCCTTGCTGGCAGGGCAACTGCAGGGCGACCTGGTCGAGCATATGCACGGCCCGGCCAAGCGTTGCGTCCTGCAGGCCAAGGACATTGCGCGCAAGAAAATCTTCCAGGACAAGCGCAAGACCCTGCACGAGATCGGCGCCTACACCACCCTCGAGATCCTGCTCAACTCCTTCTGCGGCGCGGCGCTGGAACAATATGGAGGGCGTACGCCTTCGTTCAAGAGCCGGCGAATTCTCGACCTGCTCGGCAACAATGCCCCCAGCCCTTCGGCCTCTTTGCACACGTCGTTCCTGCGCATGATCGATTTCATTGCCGGGATGACCGATAGCTATGCCAGCGAAATGGCCCGCGAGATGACCGGCCGTTCGAGTCCGGTGTAACCGATGAAAGGCCGGGGCCACCTGCCAGCAACAGGTGTCGACCTGGCCATTTCTTGCATGCGCCTGCCAATGAACTATGACTACAACACGCTTAACAGGTTAAACATGCTGAATATTTGGAAACCCCCCGTTACCAATAACACTATTGACAACTTTAAATCACACTATCACTTGTAAATATTCCCTTTATTTAAAGTAGGAATTTTCCCATATAACACTTACCCACCCCCACCTCAATGTCCGACCCGTTCTATCTGCGCTAAGGTGCTGATTCATCTTTGCACCTTACCTGGAAAGTTCACCATGCATTCTGTATTCATTATCGACGATCACCCGGTCATTCGCCTGGCAGTGCGCATGCTTCTGGAGAATGAAGGCTATCGCGTGATCGGAGAGTCGGACAACGGCGTGGATGCCATGCAGATGGTTCGTGAATGCATGCCGGACCTGATCATCCTCGACATCAGCATTCCCCGGCTCGACGGCCTTGAGGTGCTGTCGCGTTTCCATAGCATGGCCATCCCTCTGAAAATCCTGGTATTGACCGCGCAGTCACCGGCATTGTTCGCCATACGTTGCATGCATTCCGGTGCCGCCGGCTATGTGTGCAAGCAGGAAGACCTGAGCGAATTGCTCAGTGCAATAAAAGCGGTATTGTCCGGTTACAACTACTTCCCAAGCCAGGCAATCACCCACCCACATCTTCCTGATGAATCGCCCGGCGAACTGGAACTGTTCAAGCAGGTCAACGACCGGGAACTCATGGTATTACAATTATTTGCCCAGGGTCGAAGCAACAAGGAAATAGCCCAGGGCATGTTTCTCAGCAACAAGACCGTCAGTACCTACAAGAAGCGCCTGATGCAAAAGCTCAAGGCCGGCTCCCTTGTCGAACTGATTGAAGTGGCCAAACGCAATGCACTGGTTTGAGGCAGCCAATGCCTAGCCGCAACCTGGTGTTGCTGTGCCTGCTCAGTGTCGTTGCCGGGCTGTTTTCGGGATTGCCGGCACAGGCCGAAGAGGCCCCGGCAGGCCAGTACCAGTTGCTCAGCCGCTCAGGAGCGACAAGTGTGACCCTGCCCCTGAGCGCATCGCAACGGCACTGGATCGAACGCAAAGGGCAATTGGTGCTCGGTACCTCGGCACCGGACTACCCGCCATTCGACATGACGGCCAGTGGCCGTGACTACGAAGGCATGACAGCAGACTTTGCCGGCATCCTGGGACGCGCGTTGGGCATGCAGATCCAGGTGCGGCGCTTTGCCAGCCGCCAGGAGGCGGTCAAGGCGCTGACCCAGGGACGGATCGACCTGCTCGGCAGTGCCAATGGCTTCGAGGCCGCCACCCCGGGGGTGGTGCTTTCCAGGCCTTACGCGGTGGATCAACCGGTGCTGGTCACCCGCGAGAACGAAAGCCGCCCCCTGGACACCGGGATGGCTGGCCTGCGCCTGAGCATGGTCTATCACTACCTGCCCCTGGAAGAGGTTCGCAGCAGTTACCCCAAGGCCACCATCCAGTCCTACCCCTCCTACCAGAATGCCCTCAATGCCGTGGCTTTCGATCAGGCCGATGTCTTTCTCGGCGATACCATTTCCACCCACTACCTGATCAACCAGGGCCACTTGCAGAACGTCAAGATGGCCAATTTCGGCAAGCACGAGCCGGTGGGTTTCAGCTTTGCCGTGCAGCAGAGCAATCGGGTCTTGTTGCAGCTGATCAACAACACCCTCGACAACATTCCCAGCAGCGTGCGCGAAGACATTTTCAAGCGCTGGAGCGCTGGCAGCGATGTGTTGCTGACCGACCGCAAGCTACAGCTCTCCCAGCGCGAGGAGCGCTGGCTGGCAGAGCACCCGGTGGTACGGGTAGTGGTCAACGAAACCGCCGCACCGCTGACGTTCTTTGACAGTGCCGGTAACTTTCGCGGGATTGCCGCCGACCTGCTCGAGCTGATTCGCCTGCGCACCGGCCTGCGCTTTCAAGTGCAACGCGCCAGCGGCATCAGCGACATGATCGCTCGCCTGAACCACGGCCAGGCCGATGTGATTGCTGCCATTTCCCCCAGCCTGCGGCGGGCAAGCACCCTGGCGATCAGCCGCCCGTACCTGGAGAACTCCTATGTACTGCTGACCCGTCAGGGTGCGGATCAGCCCATGTCCCTGGAGCAGTTGCAGGGACGCCGGGTGGCCCTGACCCGCGACAGCCCCCTGGTCGACGACCTGCGCAAGCGCGTGCCCGGTATCCAGCTGGTAGAAACCGAAAGCACCTACTTCTCTACCTCACTGCTCGCCAGCGGTCATGTCGATGCGGCCATCACCGCACTGATCAACGCCAATTTCAGCCTGGCCTCGCAGAGCGACCTGACCATCCGTACTTCGGTGGGTGCGGAGCCTGCAACCTTCTCGATGGCGACCGCACGGGGCGCACAGGAGCTGGCCTCGATCCTGGACAAGGCACTGCTGAGCATCGCGCCCGAGGAACTGGGCATCATCAACAGCCGCTGGCGTGGCTACAGCACCGAAACCGATGCCTACTGGCGAAAGTACCAGCACCTGATCCTGCAGATCATCCTGGGTACCAGTTTGCTGCTGCTGTTGTCACTGGCCTGGAACGCCTGGATGCGCCACCAGATCAAACAACGCGAGGCTGCCGAGCGTGCCCTGGGCGACCAGCTCGAGTTCATGCGCGCACTGCTCAACGGCACACCTCATCCAATGTACGTCCGTGACCGCCAGGGGCTCTTGCAGAGCTGCAACGACAGCTACCTGGAGGCGCTGCAACTGACGCTCGATGAAGTCCTCGGCAAGGGTATCCAGCACTGCGCCCTGGGGGACAGCTGCCATGCCAGCCAGATCCAGGCCGACTACCAGCAGGTGATGCGCGAGGGCCTGCCACTGATCGTCGACCGCCCGCTGCTGCTCAACGACAAGGCGATGACCATCTACCACTGGATCCTGCCCTACCGTGACTCGCTGGGCGAGGTCCAGGGCATCATCGGCGGCTGGATCGATATCAGCGAACGGCGTCAGCTGATCCAGGACCTGAGCCTGGCCAAACAGCAGGCCGACGACGCCAACCGGGCCAAAAGCACTTTTCTGGCCACCATCAGCCACGAAATCCGCACACCGATGAACGCCATCCTCGGCATGCTCGAACTGACCCTGGAAAAAGCCCACCAGGGGCAACTGGATCGTCCGGCGGTGGAAGTCGCCTACAACTCGGCCAAGGACCTGCTGGCCCTGATCGGCGACATCCTCGACATCGCCCGGATCGAGTCCGGGCACCTGAGCCTGGCGCCGGAACGGGTCAGCCTGGCGGCGCTGGTGGAGTCGGTCGGACGGGTGTTCGATGGCCTGGCCCGGCAGAAGAACCTGCGCCTGCTGGTGCGGATCGCGCCGGCCGCACACTGCGATGTCATGCTCGACCCGCTGCGTTTCAAACAGATCCTGTCGAACCTGGTCAGCAATGCGCTGAAGTTCACAGAACAGGGTCACGTCATCCTCGACCTGAGCCTGGCGCCCGCAGCCGAGCCGGGCCTGGCCAACCTCCAATTGAGCGTCCAGGACAGCGGTATTGGAATTCGCCAGGAAGACCAGCAGCGGATTTTCCTGCCCTTCGCCCAGGCCAACCCCGACAGCCCGCTGGCGCGCAGCGGCACCGGCCTGGGCCTGGCGATCAGTCGCGACCTGTGCCAGCTCATGGGCGGCAGCCTGACCTTGCACAGCGAGCTCGGCCAAGGCACCCGGGTACATATCAGCATGCCCCTGCAGGTCCTGGCCAGCCTTCCCGCAGCGCCTGCCCCCAGCTCGGAGCCTTGCGCGGTCGTCGGCGCGCTGAAGGTGCTGGTGGTCGATGACCATCCGGCCAACCTGCTGCTGATGACCCAGCAACTGACCTACCTGGGGGTGCATCATCGTAGTGTCGACAATGGCCCGGCGGGCCTGGACCTGTGCCGAAGCGAGGCGTTCGACGTACTGATCGTCGATTGCAACATGCCGCGGATGAATGGCTACCAGTTCACCCAGGCCGTGCGCGCCCGGGAAGCCAAGGAGCAACGGCCGCCCAGCACCATCCTGGGCTACACCGCCAACGCCCAGCCGGAGGTTCGTGAGCGCTGCCGTCAGGCCGGCATGGATGACTGCCTGCTCAAGCCCATCAGCCTCAAGACCCTGGGCAAACGCCTGGCGGAAATAAGACCCTTGCCCCCGCGCGCCACGGCGGCAGCCTCGGCGCTCTTCGACCTGCAGGGCCTGGAGCCGGTGGTGGGCAATGACGGGGCCGACTGGCACAAACTGCTCGAACAGCTGCAACAGAGCCTGGCCAGGGACCGGCTGTCCCTCGAGGCGCTCGATCCGGCCCATCAACCCGAGCAATTGAAGGACGAAGCCCATCGCATCCTGGGGGCGGCACGAATCATTCAGGCCCGCGCGCTGATCGATGCCTGTGAACAACTGGAAGCCGGTTGCATCAGGCAGGCATCAGCGTCCACGCTCGAACGCCAGCAACATCAGCTGATGGCAGCCATGACTGCCGTGGAGCGGGCACTTGAAGCGCACCTGCAGCATTCGGACGCAGCGGGCGCCACGGCCTACACAGGCTGAAAACAAAACGGCGGCCACTGGGGCCGCCGTTTCTTAACGCATCAGGAAGCCGGATTGATCGGCTTTTCCGGATACCAGGCGTCCAGCAACGGGCTGACTTCGATCTTGGTCAGTTCGCTGCGGGCCTTGAGCCAGCCTTCAACGGTGGCACGTTGCTCTTCGCTGACCGAGCCACGCTTGGCCGAGCAAACCAGACCGAAGTCGTCGCCGCCAACATAGTCCAGGCCATTGGCATCCATGGCTTCGTCGAGGAACGCATCGAGGAAGGCGTCAATGGCTTCGTCGGACAGGTCTTCCTTGAACTCCAGGTTCAGCTCAAAACCCAGCTCCTGGAATTCATCCACGCAGAGCTTTTTGCGCAGACGGCGGGAACGGTTAGTGGCCATGAAACAATCCTCTTGAGTAATAACGCGCGGCACTTTACCAGTTTCGCCACAAGGTTGCCGGAATAAAAGCCGATAAGGCGACCTTTCACACTCCCCCATCGGCCTGCGCCTTGGGGCATAATGCACATTAAATTTTTCTTGCCGGGGCCTTCACCTTTTCTCGCTCCGTTTTTTTCACCCCTCGCTCGCAGGGTTTTATTGCACATGATCAAATCTTTCCGCCCTCTCCTGCTTGCCGGCCTGCTCCTGCCCGCAGCACTCACCGCCCAGGCCGCAGCCGTCAACACCACCCTGTCGCCCAAGGTCCAGCAGGCGCTCAAGGCCAGCAAACTGCAGGAATCGGCCCTGTCGCTGGTGATGCTGCCGCTCAATGGCCCGGGCACGCCGACCGTCTACAATGCCGACGTCTCGGTCAACCCGGCCTCGACCATGAAGCTGGTCACCACCTATGCAGCCCTGGAGCTGCTCGGCCCGACCCACCAGTGGAAAACCGAGTTCTACACCGACGGCCCGCTGCGCAACGGCACCTTGCAGGGCAACCTCTACCTCAAGGGTGGCGGCGACCCGAAGCTGAACATGGAAAAGCTCTGGCTGCTGATGCGCGACCTGCGCGCCAACGGCGTGCAGACCATCAGCGGTGACCTGGTGCTCGATCGCAGCCACTTCGTCCAGCCCGTGCTGCCGCAGTTCAACGATGACGGCGGCGACGAGAACAAGCCCTTCCTGGTCAAGCCCGACTCCTTGCTGATCAACCTCAAGGCCCTGCGCTTCGTCGCCCGCAACGACGGCGGCAAGGTGCTGGTATCGGTCGAGCCGCCGATTGCCAACATCCGCATCGACAACCAGGTCAAGGCGGTGAACAGCAAGCAGTGCACCGGCGATGTGCGCTACAACCCGGTTCCCCAGGCTGACGGTGTCAGCGTGACGGTCACCGGCCAGCTGGGCGATGGCTGCAACTCGCAGACCTACCTGTCGCTGCTCGACCACCCGACCTACGCCGCCGGCGCGGTGCGGGCGATCTGGAGCGAACTGGGCGGTACCATCCAGGGCCGTGACCGCATCGACAGCGTACCGAAAAGCGCCCGCCTGCTGGCACGCGCCTTCTCCCCGGACCTGGTCGAGATCATTCGCGACATCAACAAATACAGTAACAACACCATGGCCCAGCAGCTGTTCCTGAGCCTGGGCGCGCAGTTCCGCACCGATGCCGATGGCGACGACGCCCGCGCCGCACAACGCGTGGTGCGCCAGTGGCTGGCGAAGAAAGGCATCACCGCGCCGCACCTGATCATGGAGAACGGCTCCGGGCTGTCCCGCGCCGAACGGGTCAGCACCCGGGAAATGGCCGCCATGCTGCAAGCCGCCTGGAAGAGCCCTTATGCCGCCGAATTCATCAGTTCCATGCCGCTGGTCGGCATGGACGGCACCATGCGCAAGCGCCTCAAGCGCACCGCCATGTCCGGTGAGGCCCATATCAAGACCGGCACCCTGAACACCGTGCGAGCCATCGCCGGCTACAGCCGTGACAGCAACGGCAACACCTGGGCGGTCGCGGCGATCCTCAACGACCCGAAACCCTGGGGCGCCTCGGCGATCCTCGACCAGGTGCTGCTGGACCTCTACCGCCAGCCGAAACTGGTCAACAGCACCGCCGCGGTACAACCCTGAGGCTTCAGGGCAGCTCGGCCTCGACCCGGTCGCGGCCGGCCTGCTTGGCCGCATAGACCCCCGAGTCGGCACGCAACAGCAAGGCATCGGCGCCCTCCCCCGGGCGCCAGCCCGCCACACCAAAACTGGCGGTGACCTGACCGACACCTTCGACCGGTATGCTGCGCACCCCCTGCCATAGCTCCATGGCCAGCAAATACGCCTGATCGGCGTTGCTGCCCGGACACAGCACCATGAACTCCTCGCCCCCCAGGCGACAAAACACATCCGTGCGCCGCAGACGGTTATTGATGCGCTGGCAGATGCTGCGCAGCACATGGTCGCCCATGGCGTGACCGTACTGATCGTTGATCTTCTTGAAATGGTCGATGTCCAGCATGATCACCGCCAGGTCCTGCTGCTCGCGTTGCACACGCTCCAGCTCGGCTTTCAGGCGCTCCTGGAAATAGCGCCGGTTGTGGATGCCGGTCAGCGCATCGGTCACCGACAGGGCGCGCAGCTCTTCCTCGACCCGTTTGAGGTCGGAGATATCGGTCAAGTAGCCATGCCAGAGCGTGCCGCCATCGTCCATCGGCTCCGGCGTGGCCTCGCCCCTCACCCAGCGCAGGCCGGCCTGCGGCAGCAGCACCCGGTACTCTTCACGCCAGGCCGTCAGGTGCTCGGCCGAATAGCGAATCGAGGTGCGCACCCGGCCCAGGTCATCGGGGTGAATACGCTCGAACACCGCCGTGGCATCCTGGCGCAACAGCTCCGGGTCGATCTCGTAGATCTCGCGCAGTCCCTCACTGGCATAGCTGAAGCAGGAGGTGCCGTCCGGGCGCAGGCAAAACTGATAGATACCGCCGGGTACCTCGGCGCTGAGCTTGTCCAGCAGACGGTCGCGGGCTGCCAGCGCCTCATGGATGCGCTTGCGTTCAGTGACATCGATGCAGATGGCCAGGTGCCCGACCCACAACCCATGCTCATCGAGCACTGCGGTCACCAGCATGTTGGCCAGCAGGTGGCTGCCATCCTTGCGCTGCAACGTCCACTCGCCAGGCACGCTGCCGCCCTCCTGGATGGTTTCGGCGAACATCGCCTGGGCCATGCTCACCTCGCGACCGTAACGCAGGCTCAGGGCCCGCGCCCGCTGGTGCAGTTCCTCGGGCGAGACCAGCGCTTCGAGGGTCAGGCTGCCCACTGCTTCGGCGCTGCTGTAGCCGAGCATGCGTTCGGCGCCGGCATTGAAGGTACTGATCACCCCGCGCAGGTTGGTGGCGATGATCGCCACCTGGGTCGCAGCATCCAGCACGCTGCGCAGCTGGTTGTGCGTGTCGCGCAAGGACTGCTCGCTGACGCGCAACTCGCCGGTGCGTTGCTCGACCAGGGTCAGGGCACGCTGACGCTGGCTGAACAGGCTGAACAACAAGGCGCTGAGCATCAGGCTCAGCAGCCCGCCCAGCAACACCACGGCATTCACAGCCGAAGAGCGGTTGGCGCGCATGAAGGCCAGGCTCGGGCGGATATCCAGCTGGTAGTCATGATCGGCCAGGTGCAGCAGGTGGCTGGCCGCCAACGACGAGGTGGTGCCCTGATTGTCCGACTGGAACAGCAACTCGTGCTGGTTGTCCTGGCCGGACAGGTCGCGGATACGCACGACCAGATTGTCCTGCTCGGTGCTGGGCAAGCCCTCGGCCATCAGCTGGCGCATGCTGATCACCGCCATGACATAACCCTTGGGATGGGCTTCGACATTGCGCGGCGAGAACACCGGCGCCGCCATCAGCACCCCGCGGGCGTACAGGGGGTCGACATCGGTGAGGTTCAGGGGCGCCGAAACCGCCATGCTGCCGGGCTTCGAGGCGCGCTCCAGGGTGTCCTGGCGCAACGCCTGGGACAGCAGGTCCAGGCCGTACGGCTGGTCCTTGAGGCTCAACGCCTGGGTGAACAGTACCGGGTAGTACAACTGACGCTCGGGCGCCGGTTCCAGGGTGCCGCTATCGGTCAGCTGACGAATCCGATAGGCGAACTGCAGCGTCTGGCTGGCGCGCTGTTCGAAATCACTACGCGCCGATCCCGGCACCCGCGGCGCCCAGGAATAGGCCTGGGTGCGCTGCAACAACGGCCGCGCATAACCATTGAATTCATCAAGGGTGATTTCGGTGGCGAAGACGAAGAAGCGGCGCAAGCCATCCAGCCGCTGCACCTGATCCTCGAAGCGTTCTTCGATACGACTGTAGCGCTCACTGGCCAGCAACTCGAAGCGTTGGCGCAACTGCTGCTGGTACAACTCGTGAGTTGCCAGCGCCAGTATCGCAGTCAACAGTCCGCCCGCCACCAGGGCCACAAGGGCCACCAGCCAGGCGGACACTTCTTCGCTGACAAAGCCGAGCATCTTTGGACGAACGCCATGCTTCGACATAGATAACACTCATAACGCCAGCATGCAGCGTTTCCCGGGCCCTGCTTCAGTTATAGCCATTAGCCACTAATGAAGCAATTACAGGCCCGGAGAAATTGCTCAGCGCGCCTGAATGCGCCAGGCCCGGTGGATCTTGCTGTTGCGGGCGAAGTCCGGGTCCAGGGTCTGGGCACTGATCTCCTCCACCGCGTAACGCTCGGCCAGACGCTCGTCGAGCTGGAACTTGCGGAAGTTGTTGGAGAAATACAGCACGCCGCCCGGCGCCAGACGCGCCACGGCCAGGTCGAGCAGTTCGACGTGGTCGCGCTGGACGTCGAACACGCCTTCCATGCGCTTGGAGTTGGAGAAGGTCGGCGGATCGATGAAGATCAGGTCGAATTCGTCGCGGCACGCCTGCAGCCAGGCCATGACATCACCCTGCTCCAGGCGGTTCTTTTCCGAGAAACCGTTGAGCGACAGGTTGCGCCGTGCCCAGTCCAGGTAAGTGCGCGACAGGTCGACGCTGGTGGTGCTGCGTGCACCGCCCTTGGCCGCATGCACACTGGCCGTAGCGGTGTAGCAGAACAGGTTGAGGAAGCGCTTGCCGGCCGCCTCGCGCTGGATACGCATGCGCATCGGGCGGTGGTCGAGGAACAGCCCGGTATCCAGGTAGTCGGTCAGGTTGACCAGCAGCTTCACCCCGCCTTCACGGACTTCCATGAACTGCCCCTGGGTGTTCTGCCGCTCGTACTGGCGCGTGCCGCTCTGGCGCTCGCGACGCTTGACCACCACACGGCTCTGGTCGATGCCCAGGGCCTGGGGAATGGCGGCCAGGGCATCGAACAGGCGAGCCTGGGCCTTTTCCGGGTCAACCGAGCGCGGCGCGGCGTATTCCTGCACGTGCACCCAGTCCTGGTACAGGTCGATGGCCAGGGCATACTCGGGCATGTCGGCGTCATACAGGCGATAGCAACCGACCTGCTCGCGCTTGGCCCATTTGCTTAGTTGCTTGAGGTTCTTCTGCAGGCGGTTGGCGAACATCTGCCCGCCTTCACTCAGGCGTGCCGGTTCGCTGGCCACGGCCACAGGCGAGCGCTGGCCATCGTTGCCGTTGCTGTCACGTTCGGGCTGGCGACGCTCGCCGGTGACGAACTGGTCGGGTTGAACCTTGATCAACAGCAGCTTGCACGGCAGCGCGCCGTTCCAGAACGCGTACTGCTTGTGACTGCGGATACCCATGCGCTTGCCCAGGTCCGGCGCACCGGTGAACACCGCCGCCTCCCAGTTCAGGCAGGCCTGGCGCAGGCGCTCGCCAAGGTTCTGGTAGAGGTACAGCAGGCTGGCTTCGTCACCCAGGCGCTCGCCGTAGGGTGGGTTGCAGATCACCAGGCCTTTCTGGTTCTGGTCCGGACGCGGTTCGAAGGTGCCCACCTCGCCCTGGTAGATCTTCACCCAGTCGCTCAGGCCCGCGCGCTCGACGTTGTTGCGCCCCGGCTGGATAAGGCGCGGATCGGCCTCGTAGCCACGGATCCACAGGGGTGGACGGGCAAGGCCGGCCTGGGCACGGGCCAGGGCCTCGTCATGCAGCTTGCGCCACAGTGCCGGCACATGACCGAGCCAGGCACTGAACCCCCAGCGCTCGCGCTTGAGGTTGGGTGCGATGTCGGCGGCGATCATCGCCGCCTCGACCAGGAAGGTACCCACGCCACACATCGGGTCGGCCAGGGCGCCGCCCTCGGCGGCAATGCGCGGCCAGCCGGCACGGATCAACACCGCAGCGGCCAGGTTTTCCTTGAGCGGGGCGGCACCCTGCTGCAGGCGATAACCACGCTGGTGCAGGCTGTGTCCGGACAGGTCCAGGGACAGGATCGCTTCGCCGCGCTCCAGGCGCAGGTGCACGCGCAGGTCCGGATTGAGCTTGTCCACCGACGGGCGCTCGCCGTCGCGGGTGCGCAGTTTGTCGACAATGGCATCCTTGACCTTCAGGGCACCGAAGTGGGTGTTGTCGATGCCCGAGCCATGGCCACTGAACTCCACCGCCAGCGTGCCGGCAGGTTCCAGGTGGTCCTGCCACTCGACCTCGTGGACGCCGTCGTACAGTTCGTCGGCATTCTTCATGGCAAAGCGCTTGAGCACCAGCAGCACGCGGTTGCCCAGGCGCGACCAGAGGCACAGGCGGTAGGCGGTTTCCATGTCGGCCGAGCCGCGGATGGCCGAGGTGTGTTCACGCACCTCTTCAAGGCCAAGGCCGCGGGCTTCTTCGGCAAGCAGGCCTTCAAGGCCTTTGGGGCAGGTGAGGTAGAGTTCGAAACGGTCCGACATGAGGTATCCAGTGCCTTGAGCAATAAGTGGAGGGCAAACGCATTGCCCTGCCGATGTTTAATCGAACGCCTTTCCAGCGAGCGCTCGAATGGCACTGCGGTGAGTGCCGGGCCACCCGGTAATCCGGCCTTTTGCCTGGGGCAGAAAACCTTTGATCACCGGGCAGAATGAAAAATTCACGATTATCAGGGTGAAAAACGACCCTTCGTCGTATTGACTGCCTTGTTACAACTTTTTACCTGGCCATGGCCAAGTGACTTCTTCTCCGATCAAACCCTGATCATAGCGGGCTTTGCGTCACATCCCCTTCAGACGCATTTATTTACTTATCCTGTGACCCTCAGAAAGGTTACGCCCTTATGACAAAACGATCATTCACACTGTGTCGTGCATTGGTTAGAACTCATCTCAGGTTGTCACCGCAACGGGGCAACACTTTCGCTCGCGACGCCGGCAGCGAGCGCAAACCGGCAGAACGATTCTGCCCGGCCTCCTGGAGGCCGACGGGACATTACAGTCAACAAGTGAGGGCAACACCCTATGAGAAGACTTAAGCGTGATCCGTTGGAACGAGCATTTTCACGTGGCTACCAATATGGGGTCACCGGCAAATCCCGCGAGCTTTGCCCCTTTACTCTACCGTCTGTACGCCAGGCATGGATCAATGGCTGGCGCGAAGGACGCGGCGACAACTGGGACGGTATGACCGGCACTGCGGGTATTCATAGACTCAACGAACTTCACGCCGTTGGCTGAGCGAGGAACTGAATTCATTTACCATGCGCGCCCCATCCGGGCGGCGGGCTAAGGCCCAGGGGCCCCTTCAAGGGGCCCTTTTTTATGCCTGCGCCTCAGCGCGGCATGGCAGCGATGGCGTCCACGGCCTCGCGAATCAGCGCAGGCCCCTTGTAGATGAACCCCGAGTAAATCTGTACCAGGCTGGCACCGGCAGCGATCTTCTGCGCCGCGTGCTTGCCCTCGGTGATCCCGCCGGCTGCGATGATCGGCAGCTTGCCGCCCAGCTCGGCAGACAGCACCTTGACGATGTGGGTGCTCTTTTCCAGCACCGGTGCACCGGACAGGCCACCGGCCTCATCACCATGCTGCAGGCCTTCGACCCCTTCGCGGCCCAAGGTGGTGTTGGTGGCGATCACTGCGTCCATGCCTGACTCGATCAGCGCTGAAGCCACCAGCGCAGTTTCCTCGTCGCTCATGTCCGGGGCGATCTTGATCGCCAGCGGCACATGCTTGCCGTGCTGGGCGGCCAATTGCCCACGGCGCTCGGCCAGGGCATCGAGCAGTTGCTTGAGCGAATCGCCGAACTGCAGGCTGCGCAGGCCCGGGGTATTCGGCGAGCTGACGTTGACAGTGATATAGCTGGCCTGGTCGTAGACCTTCTCCAGGCAGATCAGGTAGTCATCCACCGCGCGCTCGACCGGGGTGTCGAAGTTCTTGCCGATGTTGATGCCCAGCACGCCGCGGTATTTGGCCGCACGCACCCGGTTGAGCAGGTTGTCGACGCCCAGGTTGTTGAAGCCCATGCGGTTGATGATCGCCTGGGCTTCCGGCAGGCGGAACAGGCGCGGCTTGGGGTTGCCCGGTTGCGGACGCGGGGTGACGGTGCCGATCTCGACAAAACCGAAACCCAGCTGGGCGAAGCCGTCGATGGCCGCGCCGTTCTTGTCCAGCCCTGCCGCCAGCCCCACCGGGTTGGCGAACTCCAGGCCCATGACCGTCACCGGCAGCGACGCCGGGGCCTTGGTCAGCAGCCCGTTCAGGCCCAGGCGGCCACCGGCGCCGATCAGGTCCAGGGACAGGTCATGGGAAGTCTCCGGAGAGAGCTTGAACAGCAGCTGGCGGGCCAGGGTATACATGGGCGGCGTGAACTCGGGTGGCAGCGATGGGGCGGCGATTATAGCTAATCGACCACCACTTGGGCGAGTTCGGCAGATTGCAGGGCATGGCTTTGGTAGAACGGAACAAGGATATAGGCGGCCAGTAGCGCACCTACCCCATTGGCCAGCCAGTAGTTGTGGCTGTCATTCAAGCCCATCGCACCAATATGCTGGGCCGTGGCCACCCCAGTGGAGATTATGGTAAAGGCCATCATCCGCGGGATACCTGTGTTTTCCAGGCGGGAGACGATCTGTTCCCAGCCTGGCACCTGCACTGCGTAGTTCAACCGGAAAGACTCTTCAATGCCCGTCTCATCACGCCCGCGCCACCAGGCGCAAAGCTCTTCATTGATCGCCGGCTCCACAGATTCGATCAAACCATTGATCAAGGCCCCCACCAGCCCCGAATCGGTCCACAGTGCCGCAGCCCCTGCTGCGAACTGCAAGGTGCCATAAATGGCACCATCCACCAGGTTGACGGGCAGGCTCAGGCCCGTATCGCTGCCAAGCCCGTGAAACGGCTGCAAAAGGTCACGACTGAGGCAATACAAGGCAACCGCCGGTGCCGAACCGGCCAGCCCGGCGAAAACCGTCGCCGGCCCGCTCGCCAAGGCGGCGCCGAGGATCAATGCCGAGACGGCAAGAAACGCCCCTTGTGAGACCAGGTATGCAGGTGTCGCAGTGCCGTTGTAAAGGTGATGCCCGGCAGCGGCGAGGGTCAGCAGCAGGGGTAGCGCCGAGCAGGCAGCGCCGGTGATGACCGCTGCAGAGCCGGAAACGCTGCCTGCCACGGCGGCGCTGAGAGCACTACGGGCCATGGTCAGAGCACAGACCGATGGCAGGTTGAATGCGCTGGAGAGCAGCAGGTTGTTGACCGGTCGCGGCAGGTTGTCCAGCGTCTCGCGCAGTTGGGCGTGCAAATATTGCACGACGACACCGATGCGTTGCGCAACGGTGTCCAAAGACAGCCCCTGCAGGCCGGCGAACAGTCCAGTCAATACGCCACCTTGAGAAACAACGCCGTCCTCTACGAAGGATCGCACTGCCCGGGCATCTTCCTGGGAGAAGTTGATTTGCTGCTCGAAGGATTGAAGAGTCTCGATGATATCGATGCAGACATTTTGACTTACAGGACTCAGGGGCGCTTGCGAGGCCAACAACTCGGGTGGGTCAAAATCCACCGGCATATCAATGACAACATGCGGTGATGCCATCGACCGCTCGGGAGTCTCGACAGGCACATCGCGGTGGAGACTAGTATTGCTGATTGAATTGAGCACTGACATTACCTCTCTCTTTTTAGGGGATACCCGCTTACCACTCAACCTCTTCGCGACTGTCCTCATCCCACTGCGGGTTCATCGCCTGTTGCACATACGCCTTCATCTGCAACTCGAGCCCGAACACCCGGGTGTGAACAGCGCGCATCTCCCGATAAAGCGGATCCTCTTCAAGCCCGTCGGCCTTGAGCTGTTGCACGACCTGCAAGACCACCGCCAGCTGTGCGGCCACGGTACGGTAGGCAGGCCCGCCGCCCTGCCCGTCCGGCCAGTCGCGGATGCACTGGTACAAGGCCGCTGCGCCCTGCCCGCTCATGCTGCGCAACTGCCGGTACAAGTCGTCGAACGACTGGGTCACCGGCCCCATTCGCGACGCCAGGGACTGCACTGCCTCCGCTGCCGGCAGTGCCCCCTGCGCACTACCTTCAATCCGCATCTTCACTCGCCTCCTCGCCTTGCCCGGGTGCTGCCAGCCAGCGTTCGAGACAGTCAGCCAGGGTCGCCCGCGCGGCCTGGTCCAGCTCTGCGTCAATCCGCGCCAGGCCATCGCTGCCCCTCAAGACCTGCTCGGCCAACTGTGCCTGGACCGTCGGTGGATGAAACTCCAGGGCCAGCTCGCCCAGGTGCAGGCGATAGTGACTCTGCGCCTGGTACTCGACCTGGATCTCACCCGGCCACTGACGGCGCAGCGCAGCCACCAGTCGAGCGTGCTCTCCCTTGTGTCGTAGCGGCGCGAGCAACTGCAGGGGGACACGGGCGTCGTTGCTGGCTGCCGGCCACTGCTCGACCAGCGCCTCGATCCACTGCACCTGCCCGAGGACCTCGCCCAGGGTGTCACGCGCCGTCTCGATCAGCGCCTGGCGCACTTGCCCGGCCAGGCGCTGACTGTGCAACAAGGCATCGGCAAGGTCCTGCACAGCATTCAACACGCCCTCGGCATAGCCCTGGCACCTGGCCTGCTCACGGATCGCCTGCGCCTGCAGTCGTGCCTCGGCGACCTGTTGTTTCGCCACCCGCCTGGCCTGATGCTCAAGGGCCTGGCAACGTCGTGCCACGCTGCGCTCGGCAGCGCGGACATGCACCGGGTCAAGGCCCGGCAGTTCGGCTTCACGCCGCAATGAATCGAGCATGTTGCATGGCCATCAGCAGTAGATCCTTGTCCGGTTGCGCTGCCGGCAACTGGGCCTGGCCGGCAACCACCTCGATGGAAAACTGAAGCTCCAGACGCGCCAGCAAGGCGCCAGGCACCTGTGCCTGCCAGGCCAGCAAGGCGTTGAGCCCGACGGCTTCGAGGCGCGGTTTGAGCGCCAGGGTCGGCAACGCATCGAACCCGTGCCGAGGCCCCAGCGCACAACTGGCAAAGGCGCGCAGTGCCGGTGCCAGGTCACGGGTTGTGGCGTCCCGAACCAATGCCGGCCACAGCCGATAGGCACCGAGCAAACGCGCTACCTCGGGCAACAACAGCCAATGCTGGAGCCACAGCAAGGTCATCTGGTCATCCGGCCAGCACTGCGGCATGGGCGGCAAGTCCAGCCCCTGCAGCAACATCTCGTCCAGCACCCGCAACACGGCAGGGTCGCGACAGTCGCCAGGCAGGTCGAGACGCTCGGCGCTGAGGTAGCGCGACGGGTAGCGGGCAATCCGTTCGACCCACTCAGCTTGCGACGACATTGCGCGCCTCCCGTCGCTGGTACCACAACCACCCCGCACCAGCGGCAAGACCGGCAACGAGCAACAGCACCATCCATGGCAAAGGCCCACGCAAGGCACTGACGTGCATGTCCTGGGGGGCATGGTGCTGGATAGCTGCACGCGGGGTCAGGACGACAGAGATGCGCTCATAATCCACATCACTGAAGCTGTTCTTGAGAAAGCGCTTGAGATCGTCGATCAGGATGTCCGCGTCACTGTCGGGCTCATGCACCACCAGTGCCGACAGGTGCACCGGCGCGCTGCTGCGTCCACCCTCGCCGGCGGCCAGGTCGTAGCTGACATGCACCCGTGCCGAGACCACACCGTGCATGGCCGTTACCGATTGCTCCAGGCGTTGCTCGATGGCCGAGTACAAGCGTGCCTTCTCCGCACGGGGCGAGGCCACCAGGGCATCGGCGGGAAACATTTCGGCCACCTGCATTCTGGCTCTTGAAGGCAGGCCGTACTGGGTCAGCAGATCCACGGCAGCCGGAAAATCCATCTGTGCGACCAGCACGTTGTAGCCGCTCTTGCCGGTGTCGACTTTCTGCACCGCAATGTTGTTGCGTTGCAGCAAGGCCACCACCTCATTGGCCTGCTGCTGGTCCAGCCCCTGCAGCAGCAAGGGCTGGCGACAGCCGAGCAGGCACAGGCAAAGCAATAACCCGATCCACCCCCTCATGACTGGCGCAACAAGGTTTCGGCGGTGCCGACGACCTTGCGTACCAGGGTGTTGAGCAGGTTGATATCGACATTGTACTGCCCGGTCTGCTCCTGCAACTGCGCCAGTACCTGCGGGCTGGTAAGGTCCGCACGCTGCAACAGTTGCTCGATGCCGGAGACACGCAGCTCGCTGGCCTGGGCCGACTCGGCGAAGGCGTGAACCAGCCGGTCCTGCAAGGACACCGGTGCACTGTGGACACCTTCGTGAAGCCCCCGGACCGGGCCTGATGCGGCAAAGCCGGCAATGGAATCGATCGCCATGGATGTAACGCTCCTGAGTAAGGGACAACTCACCGGGACAATCAGCGAGCCGCCTGGATGATGGCCATGTCGATGTCCTTGAAACCCTTGACCGTGTTGGTCTGCGCATTGCGGAACACGGTGTAGGAGGAGAACGCCGCCTGATACGCCGCCAGCAAGGTCGGATCCGAGGCATCGGCCTGCAAGTCTTGCAGGGCTTTGTCCAGGGCCTGTTTCAAACCCTGCGCCCCCTGTTCGAAGGCATCCGCCTGACGGCCGAGAAAATCATCATGAAACTGAACTGGATCTGCGACGCTACGCATGGCTCAAGTACCTGTGTGGGTGGATTGAAATTGCCAGGAAGTCGACGAGGGTTTGATGTAGCCCTGCTCACCAACCTGATACGAAAGGCCCTTGAGCCGGTCGTCCTGAAGTACGATGGAAAAGTGCACGAAACCCGTGCCCCACTGCTGTTCGAAGCGCCTGATGAAGCGCCGGACGGCCTCCAGCTGGCTGTCCTGCAGGTTGCCTTCGATGCGCAGGGCAACACTGCCCGGCGGGTCTTCGCGCCGGAACGGCACGCCAATCTGGCGCAGGCCAGCAATGGCCTGTTCGACACTGGCCCGGTCGTCCTGCAGGCGGAATTCCAGATGTTCGGCGTAGGGCGCAAGCCGCAGCAACTGCTGCTCGAGACGCTCCTTGAGCCCTTGCTCCAGCGGCTCGCCGGCAAGCACCAGCAAGGGGCGCTGCGGCTCGCTCAGATCAAGCAGCCGAAGCGCCAGCCCGGGCTCGAGCGTCAGCAATTGCTGTTCCAGCCGTTGCTGCTCCTGGGCCGTGACAATCAGCGCAACCCCCTGCAACTGATGACGCATCAGTACCTGACGGATCCAGCTGGCCTCGCGCTGCGAATCGACCAGCACATAGATCAACTGATCACGCCCTTGCAGCACCTGCGCATGAGTGCTGACCAATGCCGATACGCTGCGCTGTTGTTCAGAGACCGTGCGATCAGGTAGCGACCAGACACCGAGCGAAGTCAACAACAGGCACAGCGCAAGCACGCCAGCGCCCCTGTGCAACGAGCCGTACCACCTGCCCCTGCGGACCGATGGCGCTGGTGCCGGCTGCAGGTTCCAGGCTTGAGCGCTCAGGCGAAAGGCAACCTGCAGTCCACCGATGACCTGCTGTTGCTGCAAGGGCCAGTGCTGCCATGGCGCAGGCGAGGCTTGCAACAACCGGCCTCGTATCGATTGCCCGCCCGGGGCGTCGACCATGACTTCGAAACTGCACGCATCCTGATCCAGCGCAATGAACAACACCTGTTGCTGCGCCACGCCCTGCAAGGTGACTGACGCCATTTCGCCAGCCGGTCCGACCATGACCTGGGTCGAGCCCGCCGCCAGGACAAACTCGCATCCTGCCATTGGGCCATTGAACACACGCATGACACAGGAATCTGTCGAGGTTTCTTGCATACCGGCCCCCTTGGAAGGCGTGAACGAGCACGAACTGCGCAGAGCCTAGGGCAGCCGGCGTTGGCGATCCTGATGAGAATCTGATGGTTGTCTGGCAGCCGCTGGCGGCAAGGGAAAGCAGGCTTCGAGAAAACCGAGCAACTGGTCCAGTACCTGTTGCCGGCAACCGGCGAGCAGGCGGCAATCCACGATTCGATGATCGTGTCCCCTGACCAGTTCGACCGCCAATTGGTAATACCCTTCGGTATCGACGCAGTAACCACTCAAGTAATGGTCGGGCGCCAGGCATTCGATCAGGTCGATGGCCTCCAGTGGCGTGGCACACAGGCTGGCCACCGAGAATGACAACAGTTCGACCCGTTGCCTCAAGGCCTTGCGCACTACGCACTTGATGGTTTCGTTGAGCACCAGCATGTCGACCGGTAACTGCCCGCGCAACGGCAGGATGGCCAAGGTAGGCAAACCCGGGGGGCTGTCGAGCAGGCCGGCCAGGCGCTGCACCTGGCCATTGAAGCGATAGCCCCTGCCGTAGACTGTGACGATCAGATGACGCCGGCCCTTGAACAGCTTGCGCAACACGCAGATGCAGCGGGTCAGCGATTCTTCGGCGGTATCCATGCCCGGCCAGACCGCATCCAGCAAGCTGCCCTTGGACACCAGCCGACCGGCATTGGCCAGCAGCAGACGCAGTACCTGCCGCTCCTTGGGCGGCAGGTGCTGGCCGCGACCGGCGTGCCACAGCACACCATCAGGGCACAGACGCCAACCCTCGAAGGCATAGGTGAGTGTGTCTGGGGGATTGGAAAATGCCGTCATCGGGCTGGGGCCTGTCATCGCTCGTCGCATTCGGTGCAAGCGCACCTTGGACGGCTTGCAGGCCGATAACAGTAAGCATTCCTTCCCGGTGAAAATGTAGGCGTTAGCCTACGGACCAACCACAAAAGCCCGCAGGACTACGTAGGACTATTCGAGCGAACAACTCATCAGTGCCTGCTCGACCGTTCTTACCACATCACTGACACAGCGCCAGTGCCTGACCACCTCCGGGTCCAACTGCAGGTTGAAGCGTTCATTGAGCGCCTCGGCCAGCTCGACGATGTTCAGCGAATCACAGCCCAGGTCATGCACCAGGTCGGCGCCGGGCGCGATGTGCTGCCCGCCCGTTCCCAGACAGGTGGCCAGCACGGTAATCACCTGCTGCTCGACGCCGGTACTCATAAGGTGGTCATGTGTTTGAGCATGTCGGCGAACTGGCTCAAGTGTGACGACAGGGTCTTGTTGAAGTTGTCGTGGTAGCTGTTGGCGTTGGAAAACTTCTGGGTGAAGGACTGCAATTGGTTCTTCATGCGCTCCTCCTGAGCGTTGAAGCCGGACTGCCAGGCCTGGAACCTGGCAGTGTCCCAGGTGTCATGGAAGTTCGGTGTACCCGCCTTGAGTACGTCGATCGGTGACAGGTCCATGACCACACCATAGCCACCCGTTGACAGGCGCTTCACCGAGCTGGCCGGCAGCCCCAGGGCAGCCTGCCACTTCTCGGCTTCCTGCTGGCTCGCCGCAGGCCTGCCCGGTTCGGGGAACAGCACGGCAGCGGAGTTAGGCAAGGTGAACTCACGTATCAACTCATCGAATTTCTGATGAAACACCGCACCGTCAATAGTGACTTTCTTGCCTTCCTCGGCGCTGCCGATCCACCACTGCATGTCACTGGTGATCTTGCTGGTGAAGGCTGCAAAGAACTTCTGATAACTGTCGAGGATATGAGTGTAGGGACTGAGGTACTCATCCTTGATCAAACCGATCAGGTCGATCAGTTTTTCAAAGAACTCGTCGGCGGCCTGCACACCCGGCAGGCTGCGCTCGGCGGGGCCGGGCGCCATCCGCTCAGGGCGGGATTGGCTGGTCCGTTCAAATTGTTCCTGGACCAATGCCGCAAGCGTTGCCATGGTAGTTGCGCTTGAAGGTCGTGGATCGATCACTCCCGCCGATGACAGCGACATTGTCGGGGGTAATGTTGTGACAACCGAAATACTCATAAGACCTCCCACTCAACGAATAGCCGATGCCGCAGCGCGCGATTGCATGATCTGCAAGACCATATCCATCAACTTGTTCAGCAGGTTGGCATCGGCGGCATCCTTCTGCCCGACTTCCTCGGCAAGGCCCTTGGTCACCATCTGGGCACTCTGCTGCAAGAGCTCGCGTTCACGGGCAGCGTATTCACCAAGACGGACCATGCTCGACACGGCATTGCTGACGGTCATCGCCAATGAGCTGAGCAACTGTCCGTAGAGCTGTGGCTTGAGGTAGCCCTTCTCGTTCATCTGACTCTGCCATTCCGATTGCCGGGCCTGCTTTTGCGCCTTGAGGATCTCGCTGTCGAACCAGGCCTGTTCCTCCGGGCTGGCGCTACGTCCTTTGGGGGTGAAGTCGGTGGTGCCCGGCTTGCCGGCATCGTCCAGGGTCCGCACCGGGGTCGGCACGCCTGGCTCGAAATCACTGCGTGCACGCTGCCCCTGCAACTCGCCGGCAACATTGCCGGCATCCATGGCAGTGCGCTTGTGCATGCTGATATCCGCATGCTTGCCCGCCAACCCTTTGAAGTTGAGGGCGGTGCCACCGACAGCCATCACCCCGGCCAGCACCGCACCGCTGATGGCGCTATTGAGTTGCGCGGTACCTGCCTCGCGTATGGCTTGACCCTGGGCCCTGGCCGCTTCGGCACTGACAATGGTGTAGTGACCACGCAGCTGGGCATTGGCCAGGCGCGCTACGTTCATCGCAATGATCGCCGCGAGCAGAATGCCCACATGGCTTTCCCAGGCCCCCGGGTCAAAGCTCAGTCTGTCGCGTTCTGGCTCTTCCAGGGTGCGTTTGAACACCTCGACGGTCAGTTCCTTCTCGCGCGAGGTCCAGTCCTCGGTACTTATCAATGACTGCATCTGCCCGAGAGCAGGTAGGGCCAGGGGCAAGGTTGGCGCGGTCAGGACCTGGTCCTGCCCCACCCTGGCCGGGTCCGGGGCTTGGGTGATGACGGCCGGGTTAGCGACCGGTTTGAATGCGTCGGCCGACACGATGAGCGAAGGTGTCGCTACGTTGATAGTGGTCATGCAAGCTCCTTCAGATATTCCTGGCCATTTGTTGACTGATCGAGGTGCGATGCTGCAGGTCCTGGAACAACTGCTCCACTGCCCGCGCACGTTCCTGCATGGCCTTGCCGTAGCGCTCGATGATCTCGCCCATGTACTGGGCCATCGCCTCATTGAGACTGCGGGATACTTCGACATCGGCCAGGCGGTCGGCGGCCTTTTCCTGGTGCACCGCCCCCTTGATCTGCAAGCTCGACTGCGTAGCCACACTGCCGACTTCCGCAGCGCCGAGCAGCATTTCGGCGCGCGTGGCGTAGAGCGAAACCGTGGCTTTGTCCAGGTTCAGGCCCAGCGCATGGCTCAACTTGCCCATGGCCTGGGTCAGGCTGCTGCTGGCAGCGCTGGCCGTCTGTTGCAGGGCCTGCACCAGGGTCGGCAGCATCTTGCTGATCATCTCGCCGATCTTCGCCGCGACCTTGGAGATGACCGGCCCCAGCACCGCGCCAGCGCCCATCGCCGCCAGGGCCACGGCACCGATGGTGGCGACGATGCCGGCAATCATCCCGCCGATCTCGGCAATGCGCTGCGCCGTCTTTTCGCTGAACACCCCCAAGCCTTTGAGCGCTTCGGCGTAGAGCTGGGTAAACAGCTTGATCGCCTCTTGCACGACCTTCATCAGCGGTTTGCTCACCTCGCCCATGATCGATACCCCGGTGGTGTGCTCGACCAGCTTGTCGGTGGCCATCAGGGCCACGCCTACCAGCGCGACGGCGGCACCGGCCAGGGCACCGGCTGAAACGGCGGTCACCACCGCACCGACGACGGTGGCCACGACGGCGATCAGCGGGCCGAGCAACTTGCTCAGGCAACTGCCGGTCTTTTCCGCGGCCTCGGCCTTGCGCAGCTCGTCGAGGTATTTTTCAGATTCAAGCTTCATGTGCTCCTGGATCTGCTTCTGCAACTGCTGGAACAGCTCATGGCTGAACCGCTCCATTTCCTCGGCGGCCTCACCCAGCAGCTCGATGATCTGCAAACGCATGAGCAATGCCTGGCCAGACGTGTCGAGCAGGCGCTGGGCAGCGGCTTTGACAGCCCCCCCCGTGATGCCGGCCTGCTGCACCTGGGCGGTTTTCTCCTGGGCCCTGAGGGCCGCCTGGTCCGCGACCGCCACCAACTGGCGGTGCTGCGCAAGGGTGCTCTGCAAACGTCCCTGCTCCGCGTGCAACTGCCCCTGAAGCGACTGCATCAGTGCCAGCTCGGCCTCATGCTCAGGGGTTCCCGGTTCTAGCCCGGCCAGTCGCTGCTCGCTGGCCTGCAGCTGCTGCCGGGTGTGCTCGACGCGCTCATGGGCCTGGGCCAGCTGTTGCTGGCTGACCTGCACATCGGCTTCAGCCGCTTGCAGCGCATCAACAGCCGCCGCATAGTCGGCGGACAGTTGGCTATGCCCTTGGGCAACGGCACTGTACTTGCTCAGCTGTAGCTCCAACCGTTGCTTGAGCTTGTGATTCTCGACCTCGCCAAGCAACTCGCTGACCGCCGCCATCAGTTCGATGAAGTTCGCCTGGCTGCCCGATTGCTGCGCTGCCGGTGGCGTCAACTGCGGACGCCCGGCGATCGATTGTCCGCTACCGGCATGGCTGACCGAAGCCAGGGCCTTGGCGGCAATATGGGCATATTCCAGCGTACGCGCCGCCGCACTGGCAGCCGTGGCATAGGCGGATGAGGTATCGGCGGCAGGCTGCGGTGCGCTGCGGGCCAAGGGATTTATGCTCACCGGTATTACTCCTTTTCAGTGGCACGCAGGGCATCCAGCGCTTCGAGCCCGGCTTGCGCCTGTATTTTCAATTGAGGGTCGTCGCTGTCCTTGAGCACATACTCGAAACACAACCGGGCCTTGCCCGGCTTGCCCAGGGCCAGTTGGCACTGGCCGCTGTGAAACAACGGGCGGTAGTCCTTGCGGCCTTGGGCAAAGGCCACGGCATACAGATCGATGGCCTTGTCGTAATGGCGCTTGAGCTGGTGTACCGCCGCCAGGCCCATCCAGTACTGCGGGTTGTAGAAGTCGTAGATGCACAGGAAATGAAAGAACCTCTGCGCATCGTCAAGGCGCCCCTGCTCGTAGAACTGGTAGGCAAAGGCGTAGAGGTTGTCCATCTGCGCATCGTCCAGTCCATGCAGGTCCTTGAGACTGGCACCAGCCATCACCGCCTCCACCACACCGACAGCTGTGGCCTCATCCAGTGTGTTATCGCCTTTCATCGAAACCTCCTCGAACCTGACCCTTGCATTGGGCCAGAACGCAGCAAGGGTCGCTGCCAGATAACGCTCATTTCACCGCCTCAGGCCTGCTCCACCTGTTCGAGCCAGACCAGCAGGCGCAGCACCTGCTCGACCTCCTGCACCTGCAGGAAGCTGTAGCGCCGATGGGTCTTGAAAATGCGCCGGGCCAGGTTGATGTCGGTAATCACCGGCACCCCGACTTCTTCGGCGTAAGTGCGCACCGCCAGGGCCCGCTGGTTGGTCTCGATCAGCGAAATGAACGGCAGCAGGCTGACCTCCGGGCGAAAGTAGATGCCGATGGCGATATGGGTCGGATTGGCGAGGATCATCCGCGAGTTGCGGATGTCGGAACGAACCTGCTCACTGAGCAGCTCCTGGTGCAGTTGGCGACGCTTGCCCTTGATATGAGGATCGCCGTCCTGTTCCTTGTGCTCGCGCTTGACTGAATGCAGGTCCATTTTCATCTCGCGCATGAACAGCCAGTACTCGACCAGGGCATCGAGCACTACGATCAGCAAGGCACAGGCCAAAATGATCATGAACAGGGCGAACAGCAGTTCACCCCAGATCGCCAGCAACGCCAGCGGCGAGGCATGCAACTGGGCGAACAGCAAAGGCCGGTATTGCCACCAGACGAAGCACAGGGCCAGGGCAAAGCAACCCAGGTACAGCACCGCTTTGAGCGTGTCCTTGACGGTTCGCAGACTGAACAGTTTCTTGAAGCCGTTGATCGGGTTCAAGGCGCCGAGGTTGAGCTTCAGGGCTTCGCTGGCCAGGCGAAAGCCGCTTTGCAGCAGGGCCGGCACGGCGCTGCCGAGGATGCAGATCACGACCATGGGCACGATCAGTTCCAGGGCCAGGCGCAGTAGGCTGGCCGAATAGCGCGCCAGATCATCCTCAAGCCCCCCGGCCAGGATACGCCGGTACACCTCCATGATTTCCAGCAGCCTGGCGTCATTGAGCATGAAGGCCAGGCCCAGCAACATCATGCAGCTGGTCAGCAGGTCACGAGCCTTGAAGGTCTGGCCTTTGCGTGCGGCATCGCGCAGGCGCTTGGCGGTGGGTTTCTCGGTTTTCGAAGCACTGGACGACATCAGTGCAGCGCCTGTTCCGACAGGTACTGCGGCAGGTGCCGGGGTGCGCCTGTCATGCCCATGATTTCCTCGGGCAAGTGCGTGCCGAAGTACAACAGCAGCACCACCAGGGCCACCAGGCTCTTGATGGTCAGCGAGACCGAGAACGCATTCATCTGCTGGGCATAGCGCGACAACAGCCCGAGCAGGGCCTCGCTGAGCAGCAAGGCTGCGACCACCGGCGCACTGAGCGCCAGGGTCTTGGCGACGATGGCATCCAGCAGCGCGGCAATCGCCGACAATGAAAACCCGCAGGCCCTGCCCGGATCACAGAGCTGGTAACTCAGGGCGATGGCGTCGAGCATCAGCAACAGCCCGCCACCTTCCAGGTAGATGACCGCGGCAAACAGCTGCAGGAAGGTCGCCAGCTCCGAGTTGTCGACGCCGTTGGCCGGATCGATGACATTGCTGAGCATGGCCCCGCGCTGGTTGTCGATCAGGTTGCCCATGGCGTGCAGGACCCAGAACGGCCAGCACAACAGGCAGCCCAGCAGCGTACCGATGCCCGCTTCGCGTAGCAGCAGGCCGAGCAACGCCAGGCTGTCGAGCGCAGGCAACTGCTCACCGATCAGCGGCGACAACGCCAGGGCCAGCAGCAACATCACCGCCTGGCGCGGTGCCCCGGTCAGCACGCCGCTGTTGAGAAAGGGCAACATGAAGAACAGCGGCGCCAGCCGTGCCACGCCCAGTAGTGCCGTCGCCATCAGGCCATGGAGTTCAAAGAACAGCCCGGCGCCCATCAACGTAACGCCAGTTGCATGACTTCGCGACTGAAGCTCAGCAACACCTCACCGTACCAGCCGGACAGCAGGAACAGGCAGATCGCAACCGCCAGCAACTTGAAACCAAACGGCAAGGTCTGCTCCTGCAGTTGGGTGACGGTCTGGAACAGGCCCACCAGCAACCCCACGACCGTGGCCACCACCACCGGCCAGGCCACCAGCAACAGGATCAGGTACAGGGCCTTGTTGCCCGCATACACCAGCTCACCCATGCTCGACCTGCCGGCCCACGGCCAGGTACTGCTCGACCAGCCCGGTGGACAGCAGGGCCCAGCCATCGAGGGCGACGAACAGCACCAGCTTGATCGGCACCGAGATGATCACCGGGCTCATCATCATCATGCCCAAGGCCAGCAACAGGCTGGAGATCACCAGGTCGACGATCACAAACGGCAGGTACAGGTAAAAGCCGATCTTGAATGCGCTCTTGATTTCGCTCAGGGCATAGGCTGGCAGCAGGGCGAACAGCGACGGTTCTGCGTCCTCGTCGTGCCATTCGTGCGCACCGTCCTGCCCCCTGTACTGGGCTCGCTCGAAAAACTGCGCAAGCTCAGGATCGGTGTACTGGCGCAGATAACGCTTGTAGCTGCCCAGGCCATTCTCGGCAAAATCCACCACCGCCTCGATGTCGTCGAACGCGACCTGGTGCTCCTTGTAATAGAGGTAACCCTGCTGCGCCACCGGGGTCATGACAAAGATCGCCAGCATCAGCGCGATCGCATTGAGGCTCATGTTCGATGGCACCTGCTGCAAGCCCAGCGCGTTGCGCACGATGACGAAGACGATGGAGAACTTCAGGTAACAGGTGCCGGCAGCCACCAGGAACGGCAACAGCGAAGCAAAGGCCAGCAGGGCGATCAGCGAGACATCATTCATCGCCGGGCATGTCCCTGACCTGATGCAGCTCAAGCGCCAGTTGCTCCCCCATGCGCACCAGCTCGCCACAGCCCAGCCACTGTCCGTTGGCGCGCACCTGGACCTGGTGCATTGCCTGCGCATCGAGGGTCAGCAGACCGGCTTCCAGGCTGGCGGCAAGCTCGGCAAAGCTCAGGTCGACGGCGGGCAGAGAGAACTCCAGGGTCACAGGCAATGCCGCCAGCATCGGGGGTTCGAGTGCCTGATCAGGGCTAACGGAGGGGGCAGTGGTCATATGTATCCCTTGTTCGATGAAACTGAAGGCACCCGCAAAACGACCGTTCAAACGCCAATGCGGGGTGAAGTCGAGGATGCGTAGCAGATCGCCCGTAGCAGGCGGCAGCCGTGGCCGCCACTGACTAAGGCCGAGCAGCAGCTCAAGGCCGGCCGACAGTGCTGAACATCGCCCGGGTTTCGGCTCGGGCAATGGCAGCGCAGCGGGCAGTTCGGTCAGCCAGAGGGGCCCGGCGCGGGTGTCGGTCATGAGCAATGGCCAAGGTGGAATCGCCCTGCCCGCCACCCACTCGACCGCTTCCAGCTGTTCGTACGCCAGCTCCGGCAAGGGGGCAGGTACTGGCTGCGGCATTACCTCAAACAATTGCCGGATATGTTCTGCGCAAGGTGGCCGCAGCAACAGGCTGGACAGCTGCGGCAGGCGATGGCCCAGCCAGCCATGGGCAGCAACCAGGCCCGACCATGGCCCCCAGGGGGAACGGGCACGAAACGCCAGGTAGTCGACATCCGCTGACAGCATGCTCATCTGCAGTTGCCCGTCATGACGCAGCAAGCGTCGCTGCAACGCTGCTTGCGGGTGTATCTGGCGCAGGGTGAGCGGGCTCAATGCGGCGGCTCCTGCTCATCCTCAGGCTCGTCGGCATGCGCTTGCCAACGCCCCTGGTCGCGATCGTCGGCACGCTCGGACAGGCGCCAGGCGGGTTGATCCAGGCGCGAGAACGGCTCGCGCAGTTGCTCAAGCAGCACGCTTTTATCGGGAGTCACCAGCATACCCTGGGTACTTTCACTGCCAGTGACCAGCAAGGTACCGCGGACCCGTCCGTTATCGAATGGCACCCGCAAGCCCTCGCCGGGCTGGCTGGCTGGCGCTGAATCAATCGGCATCGGCAGGCTGGCAGGCAAGGCCGGCTTGTGCATCGGCGCCAGCTCGGCAGCAGCCAGTGCCGGCCGAGAGGACTCCCCACGCAGCATGACGGGACTGGCCTCTGCCGGAGTGTGCTCACTGTCGGACCCGGTCACGCCAGCGGCCCGTTGAAACGAGGGCCCAGGTAGCTGGCCCTCGGCACTGGGTGCCGGTATCGATACCACCGCATCGCGCAGGCCCGGCAAGACTGGCAGGGCTTGTAGAGCTTGCAGAGCTGGTAGAGCTGGTAGCGTTGGCAGCTGTATCTTCCTACCCATTTCAGGCAGGCCTGACAATGCGTGTGGCTGATCGCCAGCGACCCTCTCCTGGACCGCATGCGGGGCTGCGGCAGGTGCTTGCGACAGGTCGACAGCAGGTGCTGCCGGCCCCCTTCCAATGCTCAGTTGCGGCTGCGGGATCAATGGCGCCAGTGCCTGTAAAACGCCGTGGGGCAACTCCATGGCCTCAAGTGGCGGCAATAGCTCATCCAGCGACGGTGTCTGCTGATCCAGGGATACAGCGCTGACTTGCCCGACCAACAATGTCATTCGTTCCATAACCTGCCCTTGAATCTCGGCTCGTCCAGTTCGTTGTCTTCACGGTGTTGGCACTGCAGCTGCCATTGCCGGCGCATCAGCTGCAGATGCCGTTGATGCTTGTCGTGACGGCGCTGCAAGGCGCTCATTTGTTGCCGTTGGCTCGCTTGGTTCTGCTGTAGTTGTTGCTGCTGGAGGCTGATCTGCTCCAGTTCCAGGCTCCACACCTGGGCCTGGCGGCGAAGCATCGCCTGGCGACGCAACAGGTCGAGCAGTTGACCGTGGGTGAGTCGCTGCCCATCCTCCTCTTGCCGTAACCGGTGCAGCGCTGCCTGTTGTTCCTGCAGCTCGCCCGCTCGTTCCTTGAGTGCCAGCACCTGCCGGGTGGTGTGCGCCAGGCGCTGCTGCAACGCCTGCAGGCGCCCTTCGCCCAGCTGCAGCCAGGCCTGCCACTCAGGCGAGCAACGCATGCAGCGCCTGCTCGGCATCTTCGGCGGTGACGGCCTGCCCGGTGCCCTGGCGCAGCCATTGGTGCAAAGCATCGCGACACGCCAGGGCCTGATCGTTGAGCGGATCGATACCGCTCTGGTATTCGCCCAGCTCCAGCAGCAGGCGCATGCCCTCAAGCCTGGCCAGACGCTCACGGGCCTGGGTGGCCAGGGCAATGCTCGCCGTGCTGCACACCTGGTGGGCGACTCGGCTGGTACTGCGCAACACATCGATGGCAGGGAAATGGCCTTTGCCAGCCAGATCGCGGCTCAGGTAGATATGCCCATCGAGGATCGAGCGGATCTCTTCGGCCAAAGGGTCAGGTTCGTCGTCAGTTTCCAGCAGCACCGTGTAAAACGCCGTGATACTGCCGCTGGCCGTTGCCCCCGGACGCTCCAGCAGGCGCGGCAAGGCCTCGAACACCGAAGCGGGGTAACCGCGTCGTGCCGGCGCTTCGCCCGCCGCCAGGGCCAGGTCCCGTCGCGCACGGGCATAACGGCTCAAGGAGTCGATCAGCAACACCACGCGCTGGCCTCGATCGCGAAAGTACTCGGCCACGCTGGTGGCGACCAACGCCGCGTTGCAACGATCCACCGCCGGACTGTCGGAACTGGCCTGCACCACCACACTGCGGGCACTACGCGGCGAACCGCGCAGACGCTCGATGAACTCGGCCACCTCGCGGCCCCGCTCACCGATCAGGCCGATCACGAACACATCCGCCTCGGCGTGCTCCACCAGCATGTCGAGCAACGAGGTCTTACCGGTGCCGGCAGCGGCAAAAATACCGAGCCGCTGGCCAACGCCGCAGGTCAGCAAGATGTCGACCGCACGGATGGCGGTGTCGAGCCGCTGGCTGACCGGCCGGCGCTGGCGGTAGTGTGGCGGCGGGTTGTCCAGCCCGTAGGCAACGCTCGCCTGGCCATGGGCCGGCGCCAGACGCTCGACCACCTGACCACGGGCATCGAGCACCGCACCGAGCAGGTCATCGCTGCAGTGCAGCCGCAGGGGTGCACCGGTTGCCATCACCAGCGACTGCCGGGACAAGCCCTGCGGCTCACCCAACAGGCTCAGCAGCGCCACGTCGGCGTTAAAACCAATGACCTGCGCCCAGGCTTGCGGACGGGGATCGCGCCAGTGCTGGAAGACCTCGCACAGCTCACCGATGGCCACGCCAGCCAGCGGCACCTCCAGTAACGGACCGAGCGAACGGCGCGGGTGCGCCCCCTGGCGAGTCAGCTGCATCAGGTTCATCAAAGCTCCTAGAGGGTCTTGATCACGTTGACCGAAATGTTCTCGGCGACCTCGGCGAAGGACATCACGTCCAGCTCCCTGAAGCGGCCATCGATCAACTTCTTGATGTAGCGCCGGACATCCACCGAACACAGCAGCACCAGGTCCTTGTGCGGGATGTACAGGTCGCCAAGGCCTGCGCCGACGTGATCGAGCAGCTCTTCGACCCGGGCCGCTTCGAGGTTGACGAAGTTGCCTGCCGAGGTCTGGCGCACGGCCGAACGCACCACCTCCTCGAACTCGGCACCGAGCAACAGCACGTTGAGCGTGTCCTGGCGGGCGAACTTGTTGCTGATGTAGCGCGCGAGCGCACCGCGCACATGCTCGACCAGGGCCAGCGTGTCCTTCTCCCGGGACGCCCAGTGCGCCAGGGTTTCCATCACCAGTTTCATGTTGCGCACCGAGATGCGTTCACTTATCAGCCGTTGCAGCACTTCACTGATCTTCTGCACGGTGACATAGCGATAGACTTCCTTGAGCAGGTCGGGGTACTGCCGTTCCAGCTCATCGAGCAGGGTCTTGGTTTCCTGCACGCCGAAGAATTCCTGGATATTGCGCGCCAGCACCACCGCCAGGCTGTGGTAGAGCTCCTGCTGGGCCGCCCGCAGCGGATAGCCGAGCGCGGCGATGGCCTGGCTCTGACTGTCGCTGACCCACAGGCTCTCGACCTTGTTGCTGTCGCGCCCGCGCCTGATCTCGACTCCCGAGTCCTGCAACTGCTCGCCGAAATCGAGCAGCCGGTGGTGCTCGAAGAACAGGTCGAACTGGTCGGCACGCACCTCGTTGATCAGGATCGTGACCTGGTGCTCGGGCAAGGTCTGGGCCGCACGCAGGTGTGGCTGGGCAATGCGCAAGCCATAATCGATGAAGAACTGACTGCGCAGGCGTTCGGCAAAGCGTGCCTGCTGCAGTTCGCCGAGCCGGTTCGGGGGTACCAGCAGCAACAGGGGCAAGGTTTCGGTGCTCAGGCTGTCGATATCGACCAGGTTTTCCGACGGCCCTTGTTCATGCTCCGGCTGAAGACTTGCGCCCTCTCCCCGCTCGGCCTGCACCGGCCGCCGTCGGCGCCAGAGCAGCGCAACCAGGGCGCTGGCGATGAACACGAACACCAGCAACGGAAAGCCCGGCAGCAAGCCCACACCCAGCGCCAGCAATGCGCTGACCCCGAGCACGAATGGGTTGCCCAGGACCTGGCTAAGCATGTTGCGTCCCAGGTTCTGCTCGTCGCCATTGACCCGGGTGACGATGAAGCCTGCGCCAATGGCAATCAACAGCGCGGGAATCTGCGCGACCAGGCCGTCGCCGATGGTCAACAGGGTAAAGGTCGACAGTGCCGTGGACAGATCCATGCCCAACTGGCCGACGCCAACGGCCATGCCACCCACGAAGTTGACGAAGATGATCACAATGCCGGCGATGGCATCGCCCTTGATGAACTTCATGGCGCCATCGAATGAACCATAGAGTTGGCTCTCACGCTCCAGCTCACTGCGCTTGGCCCGTGCCTGGGCGGCATCGATGGCCCCGGCCTTGAGGTCGCCATCGATGCTCATCTGCTTGCCGGGCATGCCGTCCAGGGAAAACCGCGCGGCGACTTCCGCCACCCGCTCCGAGCCCTTGGTAATGACAATGAACTGGACAATGGTGACGATCGAGAAAATCACGAAGCCCACCACCAGGTTCTCGCCGATCACAAACTCACCGAACGAGGCAATGATCTCGCCGGCATCGGCCTGGGTCAGGATCAGCCGGCTGGTACTGATCGACAGCGCCAGACGAAACAGCGTGGTCAACAGCAACAACGCCGGAAACGTCGAGTAGCTGAGGATTCGCTCGATGTAGAACGAGCCCATGAAGATCAACAACGACAGGACGATGTTCAGGCCGATCAGGAAATCCACCAGCACCGTCGGCAAGGGAATGACCAGCATGGCGATAATCATCACCATCAATGCCAGGATCACCAGTTCCGGGCGCGCGGCGAACCTGGCCAGCCAGAGATTCAGCAGGGGCATGGCATCATCCTCGTTGCGCCTGGTGCAGGCCGCTCTGGCGACGCTGCAACAGCACCTCCGCGGCGAAACTGCTGTCGGCCAACTGGTTGAAACGCTCTGCCAGGTACAGCAGCGCATGATCCTCGGCGAACAGCTGTTCCGGCAGCGCCAGGCAGGCCTGGCGCAAGCGCTGCAGCAGGCTGGCACGCCCCCGGGCATCGACCTGCAGCAGGATCGGGCCGACCGCCTGCTGCAAGAGCTCGTCCAGTGCGTGGGGATGACGCAGTACCCCAAGCATCAGCACCAGCCCCTCCAGTTCACTGACATCGAATCGCCCGACCAGAGGGCCAACGAACGAGCGGTCGGCCGAACGCAACCGTTTCAGTTGCCCAAGCAGGATCAGCAACGGACCGAATTCATGCAGGCTGCAACTGGGATCCTGGCCCTGGATGTCGGTGAGCAGGCTCTCTTCGAGAAAACTCAGCACGCTGTGACGGTGCTCGGGACCATACAGCGCGATCCACTGTTCGTAGTGCTCGACAGCGTCGACCTCGGATTCGAGGAAGTCGCGGTAGTGCTCGCGCAACGCGCTGGCGCGCACGGCCATGCGCTGACCATACAGCCTGGCCTTGAGCGCGGTGTTGATGCCGGCGTGCAGGCGTTTGGGACAGGCACGTTCGCGCAGTGACTGCTCAAGCTGCAGCAGGCGCTTGCGGGTTTCACTGTGCAGGTCGCGTTGACGCAACAACAGGCTGAGGATCAATGCCAGATCGCTGTCATCGGCAAACAACTGCGACGCCTCTTGCAACAGCATCATCAGCGGCAATCGTCGGTCCGCTGCCAGGGCCAGGAGCTGACGGGCCTTGGGCGGGGCGTCGTCTTCGAGGACGCGCTCGAACAGATCGCTGGCCGACTCGCTCTTGAGCTCGAACTGGCGACGGCGAAACTGCGCCATGACCTGGGCCATATCGTCGCTGCTCTGTACGGCATGCTGCAACAGGTTGCTGCCCGGGTCCTGGCTGTCTTCCGGGTTGTCAATCGCCGGCGCCTGGCTTTCAGCCGCCAGTTCGCGGCTCAGGCGTGCCTGTGCGGCGCGCCCACCCAGGCTGACGCCCCCGGGAATCACAGCGACACCGCACGCATGAAGGCCTTGCGCAGGCGTTCGTGCTGTTCGGCGTCAAAGCGTTCCTGCTTCAGGCTCTGCGGATCGAAGGCCAGGGGTTCGCCGATTTCCCGCGGCTGGATGAGAAACACCCGCACCGTATTGGACGAGCGCTCCTGCCGGTAGCTGAACAAGCGGCCGATCCAGGGCAAGGCACCGAGCCCCGGGATCCTGCGGATCTGCTCGGCGCTCTCATCACGGCTGAAGCCACCGACCAGCAGGCTCTTGCCCTGCGGGACCCGGGCAACCGTGCTGATGCGGGTGCGACCGACCGTCGGCAATATCGAGGGATGCTCGCTGCTGCGTGGCTCAACCTCGTTGCCGTCTTCGATGTTGAGCGACATCTCGATTTCATCGCCCAGGGCAAAACGTGGCAAGACGCTGACCAGGGTGCCATAGGTGACGTGCTGCAGATCGACGCTGCGTTCGCCAACCAAAGGCGCATAGAAGGTGCGGTTATTGTCGAAAATCGCCGGAACGTTTTCCTGGGTGAGGATCACGGGCCGCGCCACCACATTGGCCAGGTCGCTGCGAGACAGTGCCGACACCCGGGCGATGAACGACAAGCCATCGAGGGTGGTGGCCGAGCCACCATTGAGCGCAATGGAAAACTGGCTGCCAATGTTGACCTGGCCCTGCCAGTCGATGCCCAGGTGCTCCAGCGCCTCTTTCTGCAGGTCGACGATCCACAGCGACAGCTCGACATGACGCTTGGGCGTATCCAGCGCCTCGACCAGGTTCTCGATAAAGCGCACTTGCTCGGGCAGGCCCTTGACCAGCAGGCTGTTGGTGTCCGGATAGGCGATCACTCGAATGTTGGCCGCCGCCATCTGCTCCGGCGCCAGGTGTGTGCCCTCCCAGGCGTCTTCGATCAGGTGGTCGCCCAGGGTCGAAACCCGTATTCCCGACGCCGCATCGTCCGGGCCCGGCTCGCTACGCAGATCGACCCGGGCTTTTTCGCCTTGCAGCAGCGCCTCGATAACGCTGGCGATACCTGGGATGTTGACGGTCTGATCGCGCAGGTCATAGCGTCGGTCTCCAACGAAGGTATTGAGCAGACGAATGACCCCGACCTTCTGGCGGCCCAGCATGATCTGCGACGGTTCCTGATCGACCATGGCGGCCAGGCGCTGCACCAGATCGACATACATCGGCGGCCCGGACACATAGAAGGTGCGCCGGCCATCGCCCCGTAACGGGTAGCGTGCGTCAAGCAGGCCGGAGCGCCGCAGCACCGCCCGCAGGCCGTCGACGCTGGTGTTCTGCAGCGAGACCACGGCGCTCTTGAGTTCGGCACTGTCGTAGAGATAGATCGCCTGGCCGTCGCTGTACCAGATCAGGCCCATTTGCCGTACCACCCGATCGAACACCTGCTGCGCCGAGGTCATGGCAAAGTCACCGGAAATACGCTTGCCGGCGGCCATCTTGCTGACGATGATCGGCTTGCCCAGGGGCTCGGACAGCGCCACGAAAAAGCTGCGCAGGCTCTCTTCCCTCGCCCGGTAGCTGTCGGCCACAGACGTGGCGCTATACGACAGGCAGAGCAACACGGTGCACCAGCAGATCAGCCTGCGCAGATCAAAGGGCTTCCCCAGGCCGATCATGAGCCCATGACTCCGACAATATTGCCCAGCTGGCTTGGCGCCACACCCAAGAGTTCGCGCACATCCCGCGAGAAGTGCGAGGAAGAACAATAACCCTGGTTTTGTGCGACCTCGGTCAAGGAGTGCCCTTCACCGATGGCCTCCAGTAGCGCCCGCGCCACCCGCCAGTCGCGCAGGGCCGGCTTGGTCGCGCCGCCCAGCGCCTGACGGCAGAGCCTGCGAAAATGCGAAACCGACACCCCATAGCGTCGCGCCAGCATTTGCAGGCTGTCCTGCCGGCCACCCTGTTCGAGCAGGTAATGGACCAGCCAGTATTCCTCGCTGCTGCGCAAGGCAACGGCAAACCGCTCGTAGTCGGCACTGGCGCCCAGCGCCTGGTGGATGTACCAGGGCTCCAGCAGTTGCGTATCACAGGCCATGGCGAACGGCACCGCCAGGCAGGCCGCCGGGAGACAGGCACCCTGCTCCCTGGGCACATCGCAGCCCTGGTCAATGAACACCTGCAACCTGACCAGTGACGGGCAACGAACGGCACGAAGATTCGTCGGCATTCGCCTCAATTGACGATGGTCGGTGATCGCCAGCAATCCTTGCCAACCTGCCGGCAGGCTCAGCCAGGCTGCAAGCTGCCGCCCGTGCGCCGGGCGACTGCCAACCGTCACATGCCAGACCCCGTCGGCAAGGTACTCGGTCGGTGTAGTGTCGGGGAGCTGGTGAGACACCAGGGCCTCCTTGGGGCGTCGGCTAATGGAAAGGCGGCCAGCGTGCAGCAACCCTGCCCGGCAATCCTGATGGAAAACTGATGAGCGCTGGCACAAGCCTTGCTCCAGTACCCGCACACACCCGCAGGAGAACCTCACAGATGCCGAGCGCCGATCCGCTGGCTTGGGTCCATGGCAGCGACGCACCGGAAAAGCCGCTGCTCACGCTGGGCTTCATGGCCCTTACCGATTGCGCACCACTGGTGGTCGCCGCCACCCAGGGTTTTGCCCAACCCTACGGCCTGAGCCTGAACCTGCAGCGCCAGAGTTCCTGGGCCGGCCTGCGCGACAAACTGTTGAGTGGCGAACTGGACGCCGCCCACAGCCTGTATGGCCTGATCTACGCGCTGCAACTGGGCATCGGCGGCGCTGGCGCTACTGACATGGCAGTGCTGATGGGCCTGAACCAGAACGGCCAGGGCCTTAACCTGTCGGCGGCATTGCAGTACCAGGGCGTGACCAGTCCCGAGGCGCTGGAGCGTTTCGTGCACCAAAGCAGGTCAAAACTGACCTTTGCTCAGACCTTTCCCACAGGCACCCACGCCATGTGGCTGTATTACTGGCTGGCCAGCCAGGGCATCCACCCCCTGCATGACGTCAACAGCGTGGTGGTGCCGCCCGCGCAGATGCTTGCCCACCTGCAGGCCGGGCGCATCGATGGCTTCTGTGTCGGCGAACCCTGGTCGGCGAGCGCCGTCGACCAGGGCCAGGGTTTCACCCTGGCCACCAGCCAGTCGATCTGGCCGGACCACCCAGAGAAGGTCCTGGGCTGCACCCGCGCCTTTGTCGAGCAGTACCCCAACACCGCCCGGGCCCTGGTCAAGGCAATCCTGGCGGCCAGCCGGTTCATCGAGCAAAGCCCGGAGAACCGCCGCAGCACCGCGCAACTACTCAGTGGCAAAGCCTATCTGGACGCGCCGCTGAGCAGCATCGAGCCACGCTTGCTCGGCGACTACCATGACGGTCTCGGCAATCACTGGCACGACCCCCACGCCTTGCGCCTGCATGACCAGGGCCGTGCCAACCTGCCTTACCTGTCCGATGGCATGTGGTTCATGACCCAGTTCCGCCGCTGGGGCCTGCTGCGCGAAGACCCCGACTACCTCGCGGTAGCCCGCCAGGTCCAGCAACTGGCGCTGTACCGGGATGCCGCCAGCGCGCTCGGTATAGCGTGCGACGACGCCAACCTGCGCCGCAGCCAGCTGATCGACGGCACTTGGTGGGACGGCAGCGATCCGGTCGCCTATGCCCGCAGCTTTGCCCTGCACGCGCTGGCCGAAACGCCCGCCGCCCTCGCCCGCCGCTGACAAGGAGACGCCACAATGCTGCGAATCCTGCTGATCGATGACACCGCGAAGAAAGTCGGGCGCCTGAAGGCCGCACTGGTCGAGGCCGGTTTCGAGGTCATCGAAGAGTCCGGGCTGACCATCGACCTGCCGGCACGCGTCGAAACGGTGCGTCCGGACGTAGTACTGATCGATACCGAGTCACCGGGCCGTGATGTCATGGAACAAGTGGTGCTGGTCAGCCGCGACCGGCCACGCCCCATCGTCATGTTCACCGACGAACACGATCCCGGGGTGATGCGCCAGGCGATCCAGGCCGGGGTCAGCGCCTATATCGTCGAAGGCATCCATGCCGCCAGGCTGCAGCCGATCCTCGATGTGGCCATGGCCCGCTTCGAAAGCGATCAGGCGCTCAAGGCCCAGCTACAGGCCCGCGACCAGCAACTGGCCGAGCGCAAGCGCATCGAACTGGCCAAGGGCCTGCTGATGAAAATGAAGGACTGCAACGAAGAGCAGGCCTACACCCTGATGCGCCGCCAGGCCATGAGCAAGCAACAGAAGCTCATCCAGGTGGCCGAACAGATCATCGCCATGAGTGACTTGCTGGGCTGAGACGACTCTGGCCCGGCTCTTGCTAAATCTTTTCTACCGGTAGCCAACGGCGGTTGCCCCTTCACGACAAAGACGTCGCACCCCCACTCGCACACGCGGGTCGGGTGGCGACGTCTTTTTCGTTTCAGCCCCTGTTCAACGAGGTGTTCGATGAATACGAGTTTCTGGAAGTCCGGGCATGTCCCCACGCTGTTCGCCGCCTTTCTGTATTTCGACCTGAGCTTCATGGTCTGGTACCTGCTCGGCCCGCTGGCGGTGCAGATCGCCACCGACCTGCAACTGACCACCCAGCAACGCGGCCTGATGGTGGCTACGCCGATCCTGGCCGGGGCCATCCTGCGCTTTGTCATGGGCGTGCTGGTCGATCGCCTGTCGCCGAAAGCCGCCGGGCTGATCGGCCAGGTGATCGTCATCGTCGCGCTGTCGTGTGCCTGGCACCTGGGCGTGCACAGCTATGAGCAGGCCCTGTTGCTGGGCGTGTTCCTCGGCGTCGCCGGTGCTTCCTTTGCCGTGTCCCTGCCGCTGGCCTCGCAGTGGTACCCGGCCCAGCACCAGGGCAAGGCCATGGGCATCGCCGGCGCCGGCAACTCCGGCACGGTGTTCGCCGCCTTGCTGGCGCCGGTGCTCGCGGCCAGCTTCGGCTGGAACAACGTGTTCGGCCTTGCCGTGATTCCGCTGCTGCTGACCCTGGCCCTGTTCGCCCTGCTCGCGCGCAACGCCCCCCAGCGGCCCAAGCCCAAGGCCATGGCCGATTACCTCAAGGCCCTGGGTGACCGCGACAGCTGGTGGTTCATGTTCTTCTACAGTGTCACCTTTGGCGGCTTCATCGGCCTGGCCAGCGCCCTGCCCGGCTACTTCAACGACCAGTACGGCCTGAGCCCGGTGACCGCCGGCTACTACACCGCCGCCTGCGTCTTCGCCGGCAGCCTGATGCGCCCCCTGGGCGGCGCCCTGGCGGATCGCTTCGGCGGCATCCGCACCTTGCTGGCGATGTACACCGTCGCGGCGGTGTGCATTGCCGCAGTCGGCTTCAACCTGCCCAGTTCGATGGCGGCACTGGCCCTGTTCGTCAGCGCCATGCTCGGCCTTGGGGCTGGCAACGGCGCGGTGTTCCAGTTGGTGCCACAGCGCTTTCGCCAGGAAATCGGGGTAATGACCGGCCTGATCGGCATGGCCGGTGGTATCGGCGGCTTCCTCCTGGCCGCAGGCCTGGGGGCGATCAAGCAGCACAGTGGCGACTACCAGTTGGGCCTCTGGCTGTTCGCCAGCCTGGGGGTACTGGCCTGGTTCGGCCTGCATGGCGTCAAGCAACGCTGGCGCACCACCTGGGGCTCGGCCGCCGTGACCGCGGCGCGCGTCTGAGGCATCGCCATGAGCCTGCAACTGAGCTTCGCCCAGGCCAGCGCCACCGGCCCCCGGGACGAGAACCAGGACGCCCTGCGCCTGGTCACGCCCAATGCCGAGCTGGCCGCCAGCAAAGGCTATCTGTTCGCCCTCGCCGACGGCGTCAGCCACTGCGCCGATGGCGGGCTGGCGGCGCGGGCCAGCCTGCAGGCCCTGGCCCTGGACTACTACGCCACCCCCGCGACCTGGGGCGTGGCCCAGGCCCTGGACCGGCTGCTGCTGGCACAAAACCGCTGGCTGCGCGCCAACGGCGGCGGCCAGCCGCTGCTGACCACCCTCAGCGCCCTGGTGCTGCGTGGCCGCCGCTTCACCCTGGCACATGTCGGCGACTGCCGGATCTATCGCTGGGCTGCCGGTCAGCTGCAACGCATCAGCGAGGACCATGTCTGGGACCAACCGGGCATGCAGCACGTGCTCAAGCGCGCCCTGGGCCTGGATCAACATCTGCAGGTCGACTACCTGGAGGGCGAGCTGCACGCAGGCGAATGTTTCGTCCTGCTCAGCGATGGCGTCTGGGCCAGCCTCAGCGAGACGCAGATCAGGGCCGTGCTGCGTGAACAGATCGACCTGCAGGACGCCGCCCAGACCCTGGTCAGCTCCGCCCATCACAGCGGCAGCCAGGACAACGCCAGCGCCCTGCTGGTCAGGGTCGACCGGCTGGGCGCCAGCAACCTTGGCGACTCCCTGGCGCAACTGCAGCAATGGCCGCTGCCCCCACCCTTGCGCAGCGGCCAACTGCTCGATGGCTGGACGCTGGAGCAACAGCTGGGCCACAGCCGGCAATCGCTGCTGTATCGCGTGCGCGACAACCAGCAACAGGCCTGGCTGTTGAAAACCCTGCCCGTTGAACGCAAGGACGAACCCGGCGCCTTGCAGGGTTTGCTGCTCGAAGAATGGTTCTTGCGCCGGGTGGCCGGGCGCTACTTCCCCGAAGTACACCCGGTCAGCCAGCGCCAGCACCTGTACTACGTGATGCGCGAATACCCCGGCAAAACCCTGGCGCAAGTGTTTGCCGAAAGCGGGCCCTTGCCGCTCGCACAGTGGCAATCGCTCGCCCAGCAACTGCTGCAGGCGGTGGGCCTGTTGCACCGGCGCAATATCCTGCACCGCGATATCAAGCCCGAGAACCTGCACCTGGGCGATGATGGCCAGTTGCGCCTGCTGGATTTCGGCCTGGCCTTCTGCCCCGGCCTGTCCGAAGACCGCGCCCACGAACTGCCGGGCACCCCGTCGTTCATCGCCCCGGAAGCCTTCGAGGGTACGCCGCCCAGCCCCCAGCAAGACCTCTACAGCGTCGGTGTGACGCTGTTCTACCTGCTGACCGGACACTACCCCTACGGCGAAATCGAAGCCTTCCAACGCCCCCGCTTCAACCAGGCCGCCAGTGCCGCGCGCTATCGCCCGGACTTGCCCGAGTGGCTGGAGCACAACCTGGGCCTGGCGCTGGTCAGCGACCCGCAACAACGCTTTGAAACCGCCGAGCAATGGCTGTTGCTGCTCGAACAGGGCGAACGCCAGCACCTGAGCGTACGCCCGCGCCCCTTGCTCGAACGTGAACCGCTGAAAGTCTGGCGCGGCCTGGCGCTGCTGTCCCTGCTGCTCAACCTGATCCTGCTGATCTGCCTGCTCAAAGGCTGACGGCACTCGATAACCGATGAGGAACACCCGATGAATGCAAAAGTCTGGCTGATTGGTGCAGGCCCTGGCGATCCGGAACTGCTGACCCTCAAGGCCGTGCGCGCCCTGGGCGAGGCCGAAGTGGTCCTGATCGACGATCTGGTCAACCCGTTGGTGCTTGCGCACTGCCCCGGCGCACGGGTGATTCACGTCGGCAAGCGCGGCGGCTGCCGCTCCACGCCGCAAGCCTTCATCCAGCGCCTGATGCTGCGCTACGCCCGCCAGGGGCGTTGCGTGGCGCGGCTCAAGGGTGGCGATCCGTGCATCTTCGGTCGTGGCGGTGAAGAAGCTGCCTGGCTACAGGCCCATGGTATCGAGGCCGAACTGGTCAACGGCATCACCGCCGGTCTTGCCGGCGCCACCCAGTGCGGCATTTCCCTGACCTTGCGCGGCGTCAGCCGTGGCGTGACCCTGGTCACCGCCCATACCCAGGATGACAGCCCGCTGAACTGGCAGGCGCTTGCCCAAGGCGGCACTACCCTGGTGGTGTATATGGGCGTGAGCAAACTGGATGAAGTCCAACAGGGCCTGCTGGAAGGTGGACTGGCAGCCGACACACCGGTGGCCATGATCGAGAACGCCTCCCTGCCCCAGCAACGCGAGCAGCGCAGCAGCCTGGCGCAAATGTGCGAAGCAGCCGCCCGCTTCAAGCTGTGCAGCCCGGCGATTTTGGTGATCGGTGAGGTGGTGGCAGAGGAAAGTGCAGCGCTGGTGCAACTGACGGCCTGAATCACAGGCAAAGAAAAGCCCGGCCTAGGCCGGGCTTTTCAGTAGGGCTTCAGACCAATTACTTGGCTTGGGCTTCTACTTGAGCTTCTACGCGACGGTTAACAGCGCGACCAGCGTCGGTGGCGTTGTCAGCAACCGGACGGGTTTCACCGTAGCCAACCGACTCAACGCGGCTCGACTCAACACCGTACTGGTTGGTCAGAACCTGCTTGACGGCGTTAGCACGACGCTCGGACAGTTTCTGGTTGTAAGCGTCAGGACCGACGGAGTCAGTGTGACCTTCAACAGTGGTGGTGGTCTGTGGGTACTGCTTCATGAAGTCAGCCAGGTTCTTGATGTCGCCGTAGCTGTTTGGCTTGACGACCGACTTGTCGAAGTCGAACTTGACGTCCAGCTCAACGCGAACGACTTCGGCAACAGCCGGGCAGCCATCAGCGTCAACGGTAACGTTGGCTGGGGTGTCAGGGCACTTGTCGACGTTGTCGCAAACGCCGTCGTTGTCGCTGTCGGAGCAGACTTCAGCAACTGGAGCTGGAGCAGGAGCAACCTTGCCACCGCTGCCACCGAAGTTCAGACCCAGACCAACGGTCGGACCCCACTCGGTGTTGCCGTTGTCGATGTTGTACATGGCTTCAACGCCGGCACGGGCGAAGAACATGTCGGTGATGTACCACTTGGCGCCAGCGCCCAGGTTGGCGAAGGTGGAGTGGTCACGACCGTTGTTGAAGGACTGGCCCAGGCTCTCGTGAGCGAAGCCGGCCGAAACGTACGGACGCAGCGCGTCGCCGACGGTACCGAAGTGGTAGGTAGCGTCCAGCTTGGCCTTGGAACCTTTGATGTCCTTGTTGAAGACATCGCCACGAACGTTATGAGTTTCGTTGTAGCCCAGATCCAGGGACAGGTCGTCGGTCAGGAAGTAACCGAGGCGAACACCAGGGTTGGTGCCGTCGTTCTTGAAGTTGCGCTCGCTATCGTAGTACTGCTTGGTGACGTTGCCTTCAATCTCGACCGCGCCTTGGCCTTGTGCCAGAGCGCCGAGCGAAGTTGCGGCTACAAGAGAACCAATGGCCAAGCCCAAGGTGTTTTTCAATTTCATCCGTTAAATCCCCATCTGGTGATAGTTAAGCAGTCCCACCAACATCCGGGGGACAACTCGACGACAAGTCTAGCAGAACTTGCCGACACGTTAGAGATATTTGCGCACGGCTAAGTTTCAGCCAGGCCCGCAAATTTCTCACGTAGCTTGTCTAGCGCACGTTTGTACCGCATTTTCGTTGCGCTCAGGCCCATATGCATGATATCGGCGATCTCCTGAAATTCCAGTTCTGCGACAAATCGTAGCACCAGAATTTCACGGTCAATCGGATTCACATGCACTAGCCATTTATCCAGCCCGCCTTTCTCTTCCGGTTTCGGCGCCTTCTCTTCCGAGGCTTCCTCGAGTGGATCTAGACTCAAGGCATCCATCAGTCGACGCTTGCGCCGCTCCTTGCGGTACTGGGTGATGCATTCGTTGTAGGTGATGCTGTAGAGCCACGTCTTGAACTTGGATTTACCCTCGAAGTTCTTCAGGCCATAGAGCACCTTGAGCATGACCTCCTGACAGACATCATCAGCGTCCCGATCGTTCCCCAGATAACGCGCACAAACGTTAAAAAGAGTCCGCTGGTAGCGGCGCATGAGCTCTTCATACGCGCGAGTAACATGAAACAGCTCCTCATGCGAACGCGCCACCAACTCCTCATCGGTGAGCTCGCGGGGGTCGTAACGCATGGGCAGCGAGTGAACTTTATTCAAATCGAATCTGGCCGACAGTCAGGTCAATGTCGCCGCTTGCCCCTACCCGGGGCAATTTTGCGGCGGCATACATTAGCAGGATTTGGCCGGTTAGCGGCTATTGACTCGCTGCTCGAGCAGAATTCGGTTGGACAATGACACTAATTCGCCATCATCCGTGAGCAGTGTCGTCTTGACCGTACCGATCTCTTCGATCTGCCCTTCAACCTCTCCAACTCGCACCTGCTGGCCGACTTGATAAAGTTCGCGCACGTAGATTCCGGCCAGGATCTGTCCGGCAATTTCGCGACTTCCCAGCCCCATTGCCAAGGCAACGGCCAGACCAACGGTAATCAATCCAATGACGATTACATGGTTGAGCAAGTCGGTTTTGACCTCGAGCTGGCTAATTGCCACCGAGATACTGATGATAATGACCAGGCCCTGGGCGATGCGACCGACACCGGCGGCATATTCCAGGCCGATGCCTTCGGCGGCACCGCGAACCAGGCCATTGACCAGTTGCGCCAGCAGCACGCCCGCCAGCAGCACCAGGGCCGCACCGAAGACCTTGGGCAGGTACAGGGCAAGCATGTCCAGGGTGGCGGAAACCCGCTCAAGACCGAGGGATTCAGCGGCCGAGACAAGGAAGATCAGCAGCACGAACCAGTAGACGATCTTGCCGATCAGGGTCGAGATCGGCACCTGGATGCCGACCCGGCTGAGCATCTTGGTCAGGCCGGTGCCGGCCATCAGGCGGTCCAGGCCCAGTTTGGCCAGCAGTTTGGACAACAGGGTGTCCAGCAGCTTGGCAACGACGAAGCCCAGCAGCACCACGACCAGTGCGCCGAACAGATTGGGGATGAAGTTCGCCACTTTGGTCCACAGCGCGGTCATCGCGGTGACCAGGCTCTGGGTCCAGAGATCAAGTTCCATAGTCAATCGGCCTTATCAGCTTTACGAGCGGTAGCGTTACGACGGACCGGCGCGACATGCGCCGAGCCATTGTTCACGGCGATCATCAGCGCCTGGCTCCAGCGGCCCAGCAGGCTGAACAGATCGCCCGCGCCGACCTGGCGGTTGGCGGTTTTCAGGACGCGCCCAAGGCAGGCATCGTCGTCACGGTCCTGGCCGGACGGCGAAGCCTTGAGCAGGTCCCGCAGGGATTCTTCAAACGGATCGTGCATAGGCACCTCGCGCAATATCTGTCAAAGACGAGGTCGCCTGCACATGGGTCACATGGACCGGGCAGACAGTTTGTGACTGAATGTTCAGGCTGTGCACCGGTTCACACCCAGCGCAAGCGGCGGAACAGCCACCACTGCCCCAGCGCCAGGCCCAGCACCAGCAGGCTGGCGAAGAGAAAACCGTAGGGGCTGTCGGCGCCGGGAATGCCGCCGACGTTGATCCCCAAAAGCCCGGTGACGAAGCTCATGGGCAGAAAGATACAGGTGATGATGCCGAAGCGGTACATGGTCCGGTTCATCCGTTCGGCGCGCCGGCGGTCCTCGCTTTCCAGCACCAGGGCGGCCCGCTCGCGGGTCAGCTCCAGCTCCTCGAGGTAGCGGATCAGGCTGTTGTTCAGCTCGTTCCAGTAGTCGGCGTCGTCTGCGGCGAACCAGCTCCACTTGTTGCGTGCCAGCTGCGCATAGATTTCCCGCTGCGGTGCAAGAAAACGGCGCAACCCGGCGGCGCGGCGGCGGATCTGCTGCAGGCTGCCCTGCTCCGGCGCATACCGTTGGTCGGCTTCGAGCTTCTCTTCTTCCAGATCGACCACTTCCGACAGGTCACTGACCAGCGCCTGAACCTTCTCGGTCAACAGTTGCGCCATGCTCAGCAACAGTTCGGAGGCGGTTTTCGGACCACGCCCCTCGGCCAGTTGCTGCAGCAACTCGTCACTGGCGCGCAAGGGGCGCAGGCGCAGCGAAATCACCCGCTGCGCCTGGGCGAAGATACGTACCGAGACCATGTCTTCGGGCTCGGCACCTGGATTGAGGTTGACCCCGCGCAGAAACAGCAGCATCTGCTCGTCAGGCAGGGGCAACAGCCGTGGACGGGTGTTTTCTTCAAGGAGCAGGTCGCAGGCGAACTCGTTCAGGCCACTGTCGTGGCGCAGCCAGGTCCGGGTCTGCGGGTGGCTGCGATCCCAGTGCAGCCAGAGGCTTTGCTCCGGCGCAAGCTCAAGGTCGTCCAGCTCGGTCCGGGCAATCGTACGCGCACCGCCTTTACCATCGAGCACCAGGGCGTGAACCAGGCCCCATTGCGCGTTTTCTTCCTCGAACATTCCTGCTCCAATCAGCGGTTTAACGGCTTATTCCGGCATTTTCAGCGGACTTGGCGAGACGATCACGCCATTATTGTCGGCATACACGTACTCGCCCGGGCGGAAGGTCACCCCGGCGAAGGTCACTGCCACGTTGAGATCGCCAATGCCACGCTTGTCGGTTTTCATCGGGTGGCTGGCCAGGGCCTGGACACCCACATCGGTTTGCGCCAGGACATCGACATCGCGCACACAACCGTAGATCACCAGGCCTTCCCAGCCATTCTTGGCGGCTTTTTCGGCGAGCATGTCGCCCAGCAACGCCCGGCGCAGCGAGCCACCACCATCGACCACCAGCACCTTGCCCTTGCCGTCCAGGTCGACCTGTTCCTTGACCAGCGAGTTGTCTTCGAAGCACTTGATGGTGACGATCTGCCCTCCGAAGGAGTCGCGCCCCCCGAAGTTGCTGAACATCGGCTCCAGCACCTGTACCAGCTCAGGGTAGGCGTCACACAGATCGGGCGTAAGGTAATGCATGGGAAACTCCTGTCGATTGCCAAGGCATTGGATGTCGCACTCTGACCATCACACCACAAAAGGTCACAGGCTAGCCATACCCGGGAACGGTCGAATCCAGCGAAGTGCTGGCTGTGGGTAGCGTACTCAAGGGATTGTGCAGCCATTGTTCAACCAGCGGCCAGACCTGGACCTGGGCCGGCTTGCTGACCAGCATGTCGACGTGGCCGAAGTTGTCGAAGCCCTCTTCGCGCCCCAGGCGCACGAACTGCTTGTTCGCGCTGCCCACTTGCTCGAACAGCTTGCGGCAGGCCCATACCGGGTCCTGGTGATCACCGGCGGCAGCCACCGCCAGCAGCGGCACATCGACCTCGGCAAGGCCGGCCCACCAATCGCGGTCCTGGTCGCCGAAACGACCGAACAGGCCGAACCAGCGCATGCTTTCCAGGGCCAGGCCAATGGGCTCGTCCTCCGGGCCACGCTTGAGCCGCGAACCGGAAATCTGCGCGAAGCGCTTGAGCAGCAGACGCCCGCCCCACTCCACCGGCGGCAACTTCAAGGGCCAATAGGTGCGGCTGACCTGGGTGCCGAAGAACGCGGCGCTGGCCACAAGCTCGGCGTCCAGGTACTGCCCGCCAAGGGCGGCGGCCAGGGTGGTGCCGCCCAGGGAATGACCGAGCCAGTGCGCGGCGCGGCCGCTCTGTTCGCGGACAAAGGCACCGATCACCGGCAGGTCGTAACGGGCATAGTCGGCCACCCGGTTTTGCCGGTAATCCTGGTTGCGCGGCGACAGGCCGTGGCCACGCATCTCCGGCATCCAGACATCGAAACCGGCGCGTGCCAGGTAGGCGCCCAGGCCAATGCCCCGGGGCGAATACCAGAAGCGCCGATTGGAAAAACTGCCGTGCAGCAGAATCACCGGCGTGCCACGCACGTCGGACTGGTCGGCCAGCCCCAAGCGGGTAATCGCCAGCTCGACGGTGCGATCCGGGCTGTTACCGGCCTTGATCCGGTAGACATCCTCGCACAGATCACCCCGGCGCTCGGCACTCTGCAGGGCCACGGGAAAAAGGTTACTGCTGCTTTGCATAGGCTACTTGCACAAAAAAGGGCGGGATCCATCGCTGGAACACGCCCCGGAATATCAACGAACCCCCTGCCCGCCAGGCTTGGCGGACAGGGGTTTCAGTTTGGCGGATCAGATCGCGCCCTGGCCTTCGGCGAGGAAGAACCAGGTCTCGAGCACCGAATCCGGGTTCAGCGAAACGCTTTCGATGCCTTGCTCCATCAGCCACTTGGCCAGGTCCGGGTGGTCCGATGGTCCCTGGCCGCAGATGCCGATGTACTTGCCAGCCTTGTTGCAGGCCTGGATGGCATTGGCCAGCAGCTTCTTGACCGCAGGGTTACGCTCGTCGAACAGGTGAGCGATGATCCCCGAGTCGCGGTCCAGGCCCAGGGTCAGCTGGGTCAGGTCGTTGGAACCGATGGAGAAACCATCGAAGTACTCGAGGAACTCTTCGGCGAGGATGGCGTTGGACGGCAGTTCGCACATCATGATCACGCGCAGGCCGTTGTCGCCGCGGGCAAGGCCGTTTTCAGCGAGCAGGTCGACGACCTGGCTGGCCTCGCCCAGGGTGCGCACGAACGGCACCATGATCTCGACGTTGGTCAGGCCCATTTCGTTGCGCACGCGCTTGAGTGCACGGCACTCCAGCTCGAAGCAGTCGCGGAAGGATTCGCTGATATAACGCGAAGCACCGCGGAAGCCCAGCATCGGATTTTCTTCTTCCGGTTCGTAGAGCTTGCCGCCGATCAGGTTGGCGTATTCGTTGGACTTGAAGTCCGACAGGCGCACGATGACCTTCTTCGGCCAGAACGCAGCGGCCAGGGTGCTGATGCCTTCGACCAGCTTCTCGACGTAGAAGCCCACCGGATCGTTGTAACCGGCGACACGCTTGTCGACGCTTTCCTTCAGCTCAGGCGGCAGGCCCGCGTAGTTGAGCAGCGCCTTGGGGTGCACGCCGATCATGCGGTTGATGATGAACTCCAGGCGCGCCAGGCCGACACCGGCGTTGGGCAGCTGGGCGAAGTCGAACGCGCGGTCCGGGTTGCCGACGTTCATCATGATCTTGAACGGCAGCTCAGGCATGGCGTCCACCGAGTTCTGCTTGACGTCGAAGCCCAGTTCGCCTTCGAAGATGAAACCGGTGTCGCCTTCGGCGCAGGAAACGGTCACGCCCTGGCCATCCTTGAGCAGCTGGGTGGCGTTGCCGCAACCGACCACGGCCGGAATACCCAGCTCACGGGCGATGATCGCCGCGTGGCAGGTACGGCCGCCGCGGTTGGTGACGATGGCGCTGGCGCGCTTCATCACCGGTTCCCAGTCCGGGTCGGTCATGTCGGAGACCAGCACGTCGCCGGCCTGGACCTTGTCCATTTCCGACACGTCCTTGATGATCCGCACCTTGCCGGCGCCGATGCGCTGGCCGATGGCACGCCCTTCGACCAGCACGGTGCCGGTTTCCTTGAGCAGGTAACGCTCCATGACGTTGGCCTGGGCGCGGCTCTTCACGGTTTCAGGACGAGCCTGGACGATGTACAGCTTGCCGTCGTCACCGTCCTTGGCCCACTCGATGTCCATCGGGCACTTGTAGTGCTTCTCGATGATCATCGCCTGCTTGGCCAGCTCGCTGACTTCGGCGTCGCTCAGGCAGAAACGGGTGCGGTCGGCCTTGTCGACATCGACGGTCTTGACCGAACGACCGGCCTTGGCTTCTTCGCCATAGACCATCTTGATCGCCTTGCTGCCCAGGTTGCGGCGCAGGATGGCCGGACGACCGGCTTGCAGGGTGCCCTTGTGGACGTAGAATTCGTCGGGGTTGACCGCACCTTGCACGACGGTTTCACCCAGGCCGTAGGCGCCGGTGATGAACACCACGTCACGGAAGCCCGACTCGGTGTCGAGGGTGAACATCACGCCGGCGGTGCCGGTTTCCGAACGCACCATGCGCTGCACGCCGGCCGACAGGGCGACCAGCTTGTGGTCGAAGCCCTGGTGCACGCGGTAGGAGATGGCGCGATCGTTGAACAGGGACGCGAACACTTCCTTGGCGGCGCGGATGACGTTGTCGACGCCGCGGATGTTCAGGAAGGTTTCCTGCTGGCCGGCGAACGAGGCGTCCGGCAGGTCTTCGGCGGTGGCCGAGGAACGCACGGCAACGGCCATGTTCGGGTTGCCCTGGGACATCTGCTCGAAGGCAGTGCGGATTTCGTTGTTCAGACGCTCGGGGAACTCGGCTTCCATGATCCACTGGCGGATCTGTGCACCGGTACGGGCCAGGGCGTTGACATCATCGACATCCAGAGCGTCCAGCGCGTCATGGATCTGCGCGTTCAGGCCACTCTGCTCGAGAAAATCACGGTACGCCTGAGCCGTAGTGGCAAAGCCGCCGGGAACCGATACACCGGCACCCGCGAGGTTACTGATCATCTCGCCCAGGGATGCGTTCTTGCCCCCCACATGCTCCACATCATGGACGCCGAGCTTATCGAGGGAAACTACGTACTCTACCAAGGTGATCTCTCCACTAACTGTGTTGGAAAAGCTCAGGTCGCCCGCCTGCCTGCTCTGAGACTTGGCCGGGCGCTTGTGGCCTGGACCTGGAAAATAAGTGAGAATGCCGGACATCATGTTCGGCAAACCGAACCTATCATATCCAAGAATGCTCACCAGCTTAAGGCCCAAGGTGCAAATGAAACGAACTGCTTTCTTTATCTCCGACGGCACAGGCATCACGGCCGAGACGCTGGGACAGAGCCTTCTGGCCCAATTCGATAGCATTCCGTTCAATAAATTCACCCGTCCGTACATCGACAGCCTGGACAAGGCGCGGGCCATGGTACAACAGATCAATGCCGCAGCTGAACGCGATGGCATGCGCCCGATCATCTTCGACACCATCGTCAACCAGGATATCCGCGAGGTGCTGGCCACCTCCAACGGCTTCATGATCGACATCTTTTCGACCTTCCTGGCCCCGCTGGAACAGGAACTGACCGCCCATTCGTCCTATTCGGTGGGCAAATCCCACTCCATCGGTGGCAACTCCAACTACATGGAGCGCATCGAAGCGGTCAACTTCGCCCTGGACAACGACGATGGCGCTCGCACCCACTACTACGACAAGGCCGACTTGATCCTGGTAGGCGTGTCGCGTTGCGGCAAGACCCCGACCTGCCTGTACATGGCCATGCAATTCGGCATCCGCGCGGCCAACTACCCGCTGACCGAAGACGATATGGAGCGCCTGCAGCTGCCCCAGGCCTTGAAAAGACACCAGAACAAGCTGTTCGGCCTGACCATCGACCCGGACCGCCTGACTGCCATTCGTCACGAGCGCAAACCCAACAGCCGCTATGCCAGCTTTGCCCAGTGCGAGTTCGAGGTGCGCGAGGTGGAGAACCTGTTCCGCCGCGAGAACATCCCGCACATCAACTCCACGCATTTCTCGGTGGAAGAGATTTCGGCGAAGATCCTCGTGGAAAAAGGCGTGGAACGGCGCTTCAAGTAACCCCCCGGTGGGAGCGGGCTTGCCCCGCGATGCGATATGACCGACGGATCGCATTCGCGGGGCAAGCCCGCTCCCACCGAGAGGCCACGGCACCTCTTCACCGCGCCCTCAAAAAAAAGCCCCGGCAATTGCCGGGGCTTTTCATTTCAGCTCACACTCAGGACGGCACCACCGCCGCCTGTCCGCTCATGGCCAGATCCACCAGCTCGCGGTTGGCCACCGCGTACATGGCGTAATCGGTGCCGGTCGCGGCCCGCAGTTCGTCGAGCATGGCGCGCCAGCGCTCGACCATCACGCGGTGCTGTTCCAGCCACAGGGCCACCCGCGCATCCATGTCTTCAGGGGCGTCGGCCATCTGCAGCACGGAGATGGTGATCGCCCGCTGCTGCAGGTCGATGTCGTCGCGGAACGACTCGCGGGCCAGGGCCTGCCAGTTGTTTTCCACGCTCAGATTGCTGATTTCCTGCAGGTACCAGGTCAGGTCCAGGGCACTGCCGACGGCGAAGAAGGCCTTGGCCACTTCGGCCGGATCCTGGCCGGTGACGTCGGACGCCTCGATGATCGGCAACAGGGTGTACAGGTGCGTGGTGCCGGCCACCATGCGCGCCAGCAGTTCCGGTACACCGGCCTCGACGAAGCCCTGGTAGCGGGTCATCCAGCGCTCGCGGGTCGGCCCTTCCAGCAGTTCGTCGAGTTTCAGCCCCAGTTGTGCGATTTTCGGCCCAAAGTGTGCCACATCACGCCCGGCATCCTGCTCGTTGCGACGGCTGCGCAGGAACCAGCGGGTCGCCCGACGGCCCAGGCGCATCAGCTCGTCCATCAGGGTCAGCTGGATTTCAGCCGGCACCTGGTAGTCCAGGGCCTCGATCTGACGGAACCAGTGCGGCAGGTGGAAGATGTCACGCACGATCACGTAGGCGCCGGCGACGTTCGCCGGGCTCATGCCGGTGGATTCCTTCAGGCGCTGGACGAAGGTAATGCCCATGTTGTTGACCAGATCGTTGGCGATCTGGGTGCTGACGATTTCACGCTTGAGGCGATGGCGACGCATGGCCTCGGTGAACTTGCTCACCAGCGACGGCGGGAAGGCAGTGTCCATGTCGCGGGTCAGGTAGTCGTCGTCCGGCACCAGCGACTTGAGCAGTTGCTCCTTGAGGTCGATCTTGCTGTAGGAGATCAACACCGACAGCTCGGCGCGAGTCAGGCCCTGGCCGGCAGCCAGGCGCTCGGCCAGCTGTTCTTCGGTAGGCAGGAACTCGATGGCCCGGTCCAGCTTGCCACGGGCTTCCAGGTCGGCCATCAGCCGCTTGTACTCGGCGATGCGTTCCTTGGCCCGACGCGCAGCCAGGGACAGCGCCTGGGTCTGCTTGTAGTTGTTGCCCAGCACCAGGCCGGCCACTTCGTCGGTCATGCTGCCCAGCAGCTGGTTGCGCTGCTTCTCGGTCATGTCGCCGGCCTGCACCACTTCGTTGAGCAGGATCTTGATGTTGACCTCGTGGTCGGAGCAGTCCACGCCACCGGCGTTGTCGATGAAGTCGGTGTTGGTGGCGCCGCCATTGAGGCCGAACTCGACCCGGCCCAGCTGGGTCATGCCCAGGTTGCCGCCCTCGCCCACCACCTTGCAGCGCAGCTCGTTGCCATCGACCCGCAGGGCGTCGTTGGCCTTGTCGCCGACGTCGGCATGGCTTTCTTCACTGGACTTGACGTAGGTGCCGATACCACCGTTCCAGAGCAGGTCCACCGGCGCCTTGAGCAGCGCGTTGAGCAGCTCGGTCGGGGTCAGCTTGTCGGCTTCGATGGCGAAGCGCGCTTTCATCTGTTCGGTGATGGTGATGCTCTTGGCGCTGCGCGGGAAGATCCCGCCGCCTTCGGACATGATGCTGGTGTCGTAGTCGCTCCAGGCCGAACGCGGCAGGTCGAACAGGCGCTTGCGCTCGGCGAAGCTGCTGGCCGGCTCCGGGTTCGGGTCGATGAAGATGTGCAGGTGGTTGAATGCCGCCACCAGTTGCAGCTTGTCGGACATCAGCAAGCCGTTGCCGAACACGTCGCCAGCCATGTCGCCGACACCGACCACGGTGATCGGGTCTTCCTGGACGTTGATGCCGCGCTCGCGGAAGTGGCGCTGCACGCCGACCCAGGCGCCACGGGCGGTGATGCCCATCTTCTTGTGGTCGTAACCGGCCGAACCGCCGGAGGCGAAGGCATCGCCCAGCCAGAAGCCGTAGTCGATGGCAATGCCGTTGGCGATGTCGGAGAAGGTCGCGGTGCCCTTGTCGGCCGCCACCACCAGGTAGGGGTCGTCATCGTCGTGACGCACGACGTTGGCCGGCGGCACCAGGGCGCCGTCCTTGAGGTTGTCGGTGATATCCAGCAGGCCGGAAATGAAGATCCGGTAGCAGGCGATGCCTTCGGCCTGGATATCGTCGCGGCTGCCGCCCAGGGGCAGGCGACGCGGCAGGAAGCCACCCTTGGCACCGACCGGCACGATTACCGAGTTCTTCACCTGCTGGGCTTTGACCAGGCCCAGCACTTCGGTGCGGAAGTCTTCCTCGCGATCCGACCAGCGCAGGCCGCCACGGGCGACGTTGCCAAAACGCAGGTGCACGCCTTCGACCCGCGGCGAATAGACGAAGATCTCGAACTTCGGCACCGGCTTGGGCAGCTCGGGGATCAACTTGGGGTTGAACTTGAAGCTGAAGTACGACTTGTTCTGGCCCTGGGCGTCGGTCTGGTAGTAGTTGGTACGCAGGGTGGCCTTGATCAGGTCCAGGTAGCGACGCAGGATGCGGTCTTCGTTGAGCACCTGGACCTCGTCCAGGGCGGTGAGGATCGCCTGCTCCAGGCGTTGCTGCTTGTCACCCAGGTCTTCAACGGTGAGCTTGCGCGCCAGGTAGAAGCGGGTCTTGAACAACCGGGTCAGCTCGCGAGCGATGTCGGTGTGGTTGTTCAGGGTGCTGGCGATGTAGCCCAGGTCGAAGCCCAGGCGGATCTGCTTGAGGTAGCGGGCGTAGGCACGCAGCAGCGCCACGTCGCGCCACGGCAGGCCGGCGGTCAGCACCAGGCGGTTGAAGGCGTCGTTTTCCGCATCGCCCTTGACGATGTGGACGAAGGCATCCTGCAGGGTGTCGTTGAGTTGCTGGATGTCCAGGTTCAGGCCTTCGCTGTAGGTGAAGGCGAAGTCATGGATCCAGAACTCACGGCCGCTGGCATGGCGCAGGCGGTACGGGAACTCGCCGAGCACGCGCAGGCCGAGGTTTTCCAGGATCGGCAAGACATCCGACAGCGCCAGCGGGGTGTCGGCGTGGTACAGCTTGCAGTGCAGCTGCTGTTTGCCGGCCTGGGTCAGCGGCTGGTAGAAGCTCATGACCAGCGGCTTGCGCTCGGACAGGGTCAGCACGTGCTGCATGTCGACCACCGCCGAGTGCGCGGCGAAGCGCTCGCGGTAGCCGGCCGGGAAGCCTTTCGGGAAGTCGGCCAGGATGTTGGTGCCCTGGGCTTCGCCGAAGTTCTCCACCACCAGCGCCGAGTAGTCGTCCTGCCACGAACGGCAGGCCTGGATCACTTCGTTTTCCAGCTGCTGCGGGTCGATGTCGATGCGGTTCTTCGGATCGACGCGCAGGATCAGTTGCACGCGGGCCAGTACCGACTCGGAGAAGAAGGTCCAGAACTCGCAGTCGCTGGCCTTCAGGCGCTCCATCAGCACCTGCTGGATCTTCTGCCGCACTTCGGTGGAGTAGATGTCACGCGGCACATAGGCCAGGCAGTAGCAGAAGCGGCCGTAGGGGTCCTTGCGCAGGAACACGCGGATCTTGTTGCGCTCCTGGATCTGCACGATCGACATCACGGTGCTGAACAGCTCGTCGACCGGGGTCTGGAACAGGTCGTCGCGCGGCAGCACTTCCAGCACCTGCGCCAGTTCCTTGCCCAGGTGCGCCTTGGGATCGAAATGCGAGCGGCGCTCGACTTCGGCCACCTTGTCGCGAATGTACGGAATCGCCCGCACGCTCTCGCCATACACCGAAGAGGTGTACAGGCCCATGAAGCGGCATTCCTTGATGACCTTGCCGTCGGCGTCCAGCTGGCGGATCGACACGTAGTCAGGGTACGCCGGACGGTGCACGCGGCTCGGGTGTGCGGCCTTGGCGAACGACAGCAGCAGCGGCTCGTGCAGGTAGCTGACGGCGTAGTCTTCGATGCGCAGCTCGTCGGAGGTCAGGCCGGTGCGCAGCAGGCGGGTCAGGCCGAGGAAGGACTGCTCGTCATAGACCAGCTGGCCGCCCTGGGCGTCACCGTGGACGACGAACTCTTCATAGCCCAGGAAGGTGAAGTGGTTGCCCACCAGCCATTCCAGGAAGGCCTTGACCTCGGACTTCTCGCCCTGGACGGCAGGGTAAGGGGTCTGCTCGACCAGTTCGACGATCTGGCGCAGCTTGGCCTTCATCGGTTCGAAGTCGGCGACGGCGACACGCACTTCAGCCAGTACCTGCTCCAGTTCGCGGGTCAGCAGGTTGAGTTCGGCGGTGTTGGCACAACGGTCGATTTCCAGGTACATCAGCGACTCTTGTCGCACGCCTTCGCCCTGGGTGCCCTTGGGCAGGATTTCCAGCAGTTCGCCCTTGTCGCCACGGCGCACGCTGAGCACAGTGGTCTGCAGGGTGTGGATGCTGTAGCCACGGCGGTTCAGTTCGGTACGGACCGAGTCGACCAGGAACGGCAGGTCATGGTGCAGGACTTCGACAGCGGTGTGAGTCGACTGCCAGCCATGACGCTCGTAATCGGGGTTGTAGACGCGAACCTGCGGCTGGGCAGGGTCGAAGCGCTCGATGATGCGCCAGGCAGAGAGGGTGCAACCGGCCAGGTCCGACAGGCGGCGCTGGGTGAGTTCGTCCAGAGAGATGATTCCGAAGAACTGTTCGGCGAACATCGCCACTTGTGGCAGTGACTGTTCGCTGATGTGCTGCGCCAGGGCCGCTTGCAGTTGATGCTGGAAGTCGGCTTTGCTGGCTGCGGTGAAGAACGCCATCTGTGGTACTCCGCTTGGCTTTGTTGTTGAGTGAAGCGTCACGCGTGTACGCCGTGCCCGGATCAACGATAGCCAACCCGTGGCAGAACGGCTGGAAAACCGAGGGCCAGCTGCAAAGACCACTGCCGGCTGGCTGCGTCTTTACGGGTATCCCTCGACAACGCAGCTTAACGACTGGCCGGTCATCGCTGCTTGCAAGGCTGCGACATATTCGGTCATTGAGGGGCAGGCGGCGATTTATCCCACGCAAGAAGACTGGCACACTGACGTTTCACATCTGATATCGAGACTTCCATGCAACTGACCGCGGCGCTGCTCATGGCTACACCATGTGACGACGAAGAAGAGAACCTGGCGACGCTGGTCTGCCACAGCGACAAGGGCGAGTTGTTCCTCATGAGCCGGTACCCGGACGAGGACCGGGTGGACATCACCCTGGGCAATGAAGAGGAGTACTCGCAGGTTGAAGGCCTGAAGGTAACCCTCGGCGCCAATCGCCTGCTGGTTGAGGTGTCTGCACTGGATACCGACGCACTGCGTGGCGCAGACCACCTGGAGATCCTGCACACCGCCGATGCCAGTGACCTGGCCGAGATCGAAGAAACCCTGCAGAACATCCTCAAAGGCACGGGCACCTACGTCAGCGAGCTGTAACACCCTTCGGTTCCTTGACAAGGAGCCGTCGGAAAAGGCATTGTCTGACAACCTGATCAATGAGCAATACCCCATGCTTGAGCTTCAGCGCCCCGATACGCTGGTCGAACGCGTTGTCGGCGCCATCCGTGCAGAGATCGATTCCGGGCGCCTGGCGGCCGAATCGCGCCTGCCCACCGAACAGCAACTGGCCGAACAGCTGAACGTCAGCCGCTCGGTGGTGCGCGAGGCGGTGGCCCAGCTCAAGGCCGATGGGGTATTGATCGCCCGCCGTGGCCTGGGTTCGTACATTTCGCAGACTCCCACCGGCACCGTGTTCCGCTTTCCGTCAAGCCAGGGCCGCAGCCCGGACCTGGTGCAGATGTTCGAAGTGCGCCTGTGGATCGAGACCCAGGCCGCCTCCGTCGCTGCCCAGCGCCGCGATGAAGCGGACCTTGCGCGCATGGGCAAGGCCCTGCAGGACATGCTCGACAAACGCAGCGACTTCGCCGCCGCGGCGGCCGCCGACGTCGAGTTCCACCGCGCCATCGCCGAAGCCAGCAAGAACGATTACTTCGTGGCCTTCCACGACTTTCTCCGTGGCCAACTGGCCGCCGCACGCAAGACCGCCTGGGAGAACTCGGCAGCGCATTCGGTGGGCGGCTCGGCCGATGCCAACCGTGAACACCAGGCCCTGTACCAGGCCATTGCCGAGGGCGATCGGCATGCCGCTGCCGCCTGCGCCGAAGCCCACCTGCGTGCCTCGGCCAAGCGCTTGAAACTGGACTTGCCCAGCATCGATTGACCCTTGATCCACCGTACATAAGCGGGCGCTGCCGGTCAGCGCCTTTTGTTTGACCTACTTAGTCTGACAACCTGATAAGCAGACTCTCTGATAAGAACAAGCCAAGGTGACACCTGCATGATCTACGACTACTGCATCATCGGCGGCGGCATCGTCGGCCTCGCCACCGCCATGGCGCTGCTGGAACGCCAACCGGGCGCCTCGCTGCTGATCCTGGAAAAGGAAGGCAGCCTGGCCAGGCACCAGACCGGTCATAACAGTGGCGTGATCCACGCCGGCATCTACTACGCCCCCGGCAGCCTCAAGGCCGACCTGTGCAAGCGCGGCGCCCAGGCCACCAAGGACTTCTGCAGTGAGCACAAGATCAAGTTCGATGTCTGCGGCAAGCTGCTGGTGGCTTCCACCCCGCTGGAAGTCCAACGCATGCACGCCCTGTACGAGCGCTCGCAGCAGAACGGCCTGAAGGTCGAACAGCTCGATGCCCGGGAACTGCAACGTCGCGAGCCGAACATCGTCGGCCTGGGCGGGCTGTTCCTCGATGCCACCGGCATCGTCGACTACAAGCAGGTCTGCGAGGCGATGGCCCGGGTCATCCAGCGCGCCGGCGGCGAGGTGCAACTGTCGACCACGGTGCGCGCCATCGTCGAGAGCGGCGACAAGGTCACCATCAGCAGCGACGACAAGGTCTGGAACGCCCGCCAGCTGGTGGCCTGCGCCGGCCTGCAGTCCGATCGCCTGGCGGCCCTGGCCGGGGTCAAGATCGACCACCAGATCATCCCGTTCCGCGGCGAGTACTTCCGCTTGCCGGCGAGCAAGAACGACATCGTCAACCACCTGATCTACCCGATCCCCGATCCCGAACTGCCGTTCCTCGGCGTGCACCTGACGCGGATGATCGACGGCAGCGTCACCGTCGGCCCGAACGCCGTGCTGGGTCTGGGCCGGGAGAACTACAGGAAGTTCTCGATCAACTGGCGCGATGTCGCCGAATACGCACGCTTCCCCGGTTTCTGGAAAACCATCTGGAACAACCTCGGTTCCGGCACCACCGAAATGAAGAACTCGCTGTTCAAGCGCGGCTACCTGGAGCAATGCCGCAAGTACTGCCCGTCGCTGAACGTCGAGGACCTGCTGCCCTACGAGGCCGGTATTCGCGCCCAGGCGGTGATGCGCGACGGCACCCTGGTGCACGACTTCCTGTTCGCCGAGACGCCGCGCATGGTGCATGTCTGCAATGCACCGTCGCCGGCCGCCACCTCGGCCATTCCGATCGGCCAGATGATCGCCGACAGGATCCTCAAGACCCGCTGACCCCTGCTGCACCCCCATAACTACAAAGACAACAAGGAAACCTCCGATGTCGGTACATGAGGCGGCCGCGGCCGCGACAGAAACCCCGGAACAGAAAAAAAAGCGCCTGCGCAAGGTCGCGGCGGCCACCATCTTCGGCTCGATGCTGGAGTGGTATGACTTCTACCTGTACGCCACCATGGCGGCGATCGTCTTCTCGAAGATCTTCTTCGATGCCAGCAACCCGGCCGTGGCCTCGCTGCTCGCCTTCTCGACCTTCGCCATCGGCTTCATTGCCCGGCCGTTCGGCGGCGTGCTGTTCGGCTACCTGGGCGACCGCTTCGGGCGCAAGCAGGTGCTGGTCATCACCTTCTGCATGATGGGCGTGTGCACCACCCTGATCGGCCTGATCCCGAGCTATGCCTCGATCGGCATCTGGGCGCCGATCATCCTGGTGCTGGTGCGCATCATCCAGGGCCTGGGTGCGGGTGCCGAGCTGTCCGGTGCGGCGGTCACCTCCTACGAGCACGCCAGCGAAGGCAAGCGTGGCAGCCAGGGCGCCTGGCCGGCGCTGGGCCTGAACCTGGGCCTGCTACTGTCGTCGCTGACCGTTTACCTGCTGACCATGAACGGCAACGAGTTCCTCCTGGCCGGCGGCTGGCGCATCCCGTTCATCTGCAGCATCGTGCTGGTCGGCGTCGGCCTGTGGGTGCGCAAGAGCATTCCCGAGACCCCGGACTTCAAGGAGCTCGACAAGACCCCGGCCAAGGCCCAGGTCTCGCCGCTCAAGCTGCTGTTCAAGAACGACCTCAAGGGCCTGGCCGTGGTGTTCTTCGTGGCCATCGGCTACAACGCCCTGAGCTACATCTTCAAGACCTTCTCCCTGGCCTACCTGACCCAGTACAAAGGCGTCGAAGCCCACGTCACCTCGCTGTCGGTGACCATTGCCAGCCTGGTGGCGATCTTCACCGTGCCGTTCTTCGGCTGGCTGTGCGACAAGTGGAGCAGCAAGACCGTGCTGATGCTCGGCGGCCTGTTCTCGGTGCTGTTCGCCTTCCCGTTCCTGACCCTGCTCAACACCGGCGAGCCGATGATGATCTACCTGGCCATCGGTATCGGCACCGGCATCCTGGCGCCGATGATGTTCGCGCCCCAGGGCTCGTTCCTCAGCCGCCAGTTCCCGACCCAGACCCGTTCCTCGGGCTTCGGCACCGGTCGCGAGATCGGCACCGCGGTGGCCGGCGGCCTGGCGCCGCTGGGTGGCCTGGCCCTGGTGGCCAGCTCGGCGACCCACTCCACCGACGGCGTGGCGATCATTCTTGCGGTCTCGGCGGTGCTGGTGGTGGTCTTTGCCCTGTGCGACCAGGGTCGCAAGCACTCCAGCTTCAAGAACTGAGACATCTCCCTCCATCCGCGTAGCTTCAGCCTACGCGGATTACCGAACTTTCCAGCCTGCGTAACCGGGCATATTTCCACTACAGTTGCTGTGAACAACACAGCAACGTGTGGCTGGCGTATCGACGCATTTCCGGCTTCACCTGAACCGAGACCTGCGCCGATGGTGTCCATCTATCAACTCAAGCCAGCCTTCCAGAATCTCCTGCGCCCCTTGGTCAGGCACCTGCACGCGCGTGGCATCACGGCCAACCAGGTCACCCTGCTGGCCGGTGCCTGCTCCGTGCTGCTGGGCGGTGTCATTGCCTTGTTCGCCGAGCATGCGTGGCTGTTCGGCCTGATTCCCCTGTGGATGATCCTGCGCATGGCGCTCAACGCCATCGACGGCATGCTCGCCCGGGAATTCGGCCAGCAATCGCACCTGGGCGCCTACCTCAACGAACTCTGCGACATCGTGGCCGACAGCGCCCTGATCCTGCCGTTCGCCCTGATTCCCGGCGTCAGCCCGTTCGCCGTGGTGCTGGTCGCGCTGCTCGCGGTGTTCAGCGAGTACACCGGCGTGCTGGGGCCAATGATCGGTGCCTCGCGGCGCTACGACGGACCGATGGGCAAGAGCGATCGTGCCTTCGTGCTCGGCGCCCTGGCCCTGGTCATCGCCCCGGGCTGGCTCGGCCCCGCCTGGATCAACGGCGTGTTTGCGGCGATGGCCGTACTGCTGGTGTACACCCTGGTCAACCGGGTGCGCCAGGGGTTGAGAGAAGCCACGGAAAACGCTCCATCAGCATAGGGAAGTTGCAATGCGCCAAGCCCAGGATCAGACCTTCACCACCCACGACGGCGTAGACCTGTTCTACCGCCACTGGCCCGCGACCGACGCCACACCCGGTGAGCCACGCAAGGCCGTGCTGCTGTTTCATCGCGGCCACGAGCACTCCGGGCGCATTGCCCACCTGGTGGATGAGCTGGACCTGGCCGGGGTCGACTTCTTCGCCTGGGACGCCCGTGGCCACGGCCAGTCACCGGGTGCGCGCGGCGACAGCCCGAGCTTCGCCACCAGCGCCCGCGACGTGCAGACCTTCTGCGAGCACCTGGCGGCCAGCCACGGCATCGACGAAGAGAATATCGCCGTGGTGGCACAAAGCGTGGGCGCGGTGATCGTCGCCACCTGGGTCCACGACTACGCCCCGCGCATCCGCTCGCTGGTGCTCGCCTCCCCGGCCTTCAAGGTCAAGCTCTACGTGCCCTTCGCCCGACCGGGCCTTGCCCTGATGCGCAAGGTGCGCGGCAACTTTTTCGTCAACAGCTACGTCAAGGCGCGTTTCCTCAGCCATGACCCGCAGCGGGTGGCGTCCTATGACCAGGACCCGTTGATCACCAAAAGCATTTCGGTGACGGTGCTGCTGGGGCTCTATGAAGCCGCCGAACGCGTGGTCGCCGATGCCCAGGCCATCCAGGTGCCGACCCAGTTGCTGATCTCCGGCGCCGACTTCGTGGTGCACCGCAAGCCCCAGGAGCAATTCTTCGAACGCCTGGGCAGCGTGCACAAGGAAAAGCACATCCTGCCGGGCTTCTTCCACGACACCCTGGGGGAACAGCACCGGGCACCGGCGGTTGCCAGCATGCGCCGCTTCATCCTGCACAACTTTGCCCGGCCCCTGGACCGCCCCTCCCTGCTCGATGCCGATCGCCTGGGCGCCACCTGCGCCGAGGCCGAATCCCTGGCCAGGCCGCTACCGCGCAATTCCCTGCGCGACCTGTACTGGCGCCTGACCCGGGCGAGCCTGGGCCTGGGCAGCAGGCTGTCAGCGGGCGTCAAGCTGGGCTTTGCCAGCGGTTTCGACTCGGGCAGCACCCTGGATTACGTGTACCGCAACCAGGCGACCGGGCTGTCGCCGATCGGCCGGATGATCGACCGCAACTACCTCGACTCCATCGGCTGGCGTGGCATCCGCCAGCGCAAGCTGCACCTCGAAGAGCTGCTGCGCCTGGCCATGGGCTGGCTGCGCGAGCAACAACGCGAAGTGCGTATCGTCGATATCGCTGCCGGCCATGGCCGCTACATCCTCGAAGCCATGCAGGGCGTGACCCCGCTGCCGGAATCGATCCTGCTGCGCGACTACAGCGACATCAACGTCCGCGATGGCAATGCGTTGATCAACGACAAGGGGCTGGCCGGCATCGCCCGCTTCGTCAAAGGCAACGCCTTCGATCGCCAGAGCCTGGCAACCTTGACGCCCAGGCCGACCCTGGCGGTGGTGTCCGGCCTGTATGAGCTGTTCGCCGACAATCGAATGGTCGCCGATTCCCTGGCCGGGCTGGCCGACGCCGTGGAACCGGGCGGTTTCCTGATCTACACCGGACAACCCTGGCACCCGCAGCTGGAGCTGATCGCCCGCGCCCTCACCAGTCACCGTGACGGCCAGGCCTGGGTCATGCGCCGGCGCAGCCAGGCCGAGATGGATCAACTGGTACAGGCGGCGGGCTTTGGAAAAATCACCCAGCGGGTGGATGAGTGGGGGATCTTCAGCGTGTCGGTTGCACAACGGGTGCAATGATGAACAGCACGACCCTTGCCGCCACCCGCGAACCCGGGCTGCTGAAACCCGCGGTGCTCTGGCTGTTGCTGCTGGCGCCGGTGTTCTTCGGCACCTATGGCTTCGCCACCTGGGTCACCGCGCAACGGGCTGATGTCGGCGCCGTGGTCTTCGGCTGGGAAGCGCACATGCCGTTCTGGCCCTGGACCATCGTGCCCTACTGGTCCATAGACCTGCTGTATGGCCTCTCCCTGCTGCTGCCACGCAGCCGCGAAGCCCTCAAGCGCCATGCCCTGCGCCTGCTCAGCGCGCAGGTGATCGCCGTCAGTTGCTTCCTGCTCTGGCCACTGCGCTTCACCTTCGAGCGGCCGGAAATCGATGGCCTGTTCGGCTGGCTGTTCGCCGTGCTGGCCGGTTTCGACAAACCCTTCAACCAGGCGCCCTCGCTGCACATTGCCCTGCTGGTGATCCTGTGGGTGTGCTATGCCCAGCACAGCCGGGGGCCTTGGCGCTGGCTGGTGCATGGCTGGTTCAGCGTGATCGGTATTTCCGTGCTGACCACTTACCAGCATCACTTCATCGACGTGCCCACGGGCGCCCTGGCGGGCTGGCTATGCGTCTGGCTGTGGCCGCTGGAAGGCCCCGCCATGCTGCAACAGCTGCGCCCGGCAAGGGATCGCAAACGCTGGCGCCTGGCGTGCTGCTACGCACTCGGCGCCACCCTGTTCACCCTTGCAGCCTTCACCCTCAAGGGTGGCTGGCTGTGGCTGATCTGGCCGGCGGTAGCCTTGCTGCTGGTGGCCTTGAACTATGCGCTGTTCGATGCCGCAGGGTTCCAGAAAGGCGCCGATGGCCGGTTGAGCAGCGCTGCCCTCTGGCTATTGGCGCCCTATCTGCTGTCCGCCTGGATCAACTCACGCCTGTGGACCCGCCAGCGCCCGCAACCTGATGAGGTTGTGGATAACGTCTGGCTGGGACGTATCCCAGGCGCCACGGAGCTGGCGCACGCCCACTTCACCGCCGTCCTCGACCTGTGCGCCGAGCTGCCACTTCACACCTGCCGGATTGCCTACCGCAGTGTGCCCGTGCTCGACCTGATCGCCCCGACCACCCGCCAATGCCTGGCGCTGGCCCAGGCGCTGGAAAACCTGCGTCACCAGGGCCCCTTGCTGGTCTGCTGCGCCCTGGGCTATTCGCGCAGTGCCACGGCAGTGGCCGCCTGGTTGCTGTACAGCGGTCGCGCCAAAAGCGTCGATGCCGCCGTCGCGATCATCCGCCGGGCGCGCCCGGGGATTGTCCTGCATGCCGCGCACCGCCTGGCCCTCGAGCCATTGGCGGGCAATCCGGGGACGGCCCATGAGCACTGACATGGAGCTGCATTGCGTCGCCAGCCTGTTGCGCCGCGGGCGCAGCCTGGACCAGTTGTCCACAGGGCTGACCCTGCTCGGGGTAGTGCTGGGCCTGGTCCCCTGCTGGCTAGGGGCATTCAACCCCTGGGCACTGACCGTGGCCTGCGCACTGCTCCTGCTTGGCCTTGCAGAAAAATACTGGGCGCTGCGGGTGGCTTTCGATGCCGACCTGTTCCAGCGGCTAGCGGACAGCCCATCAGCCCTGAACGAAAACACCCGAGCGCTGGACAACGCCCTCGCCGCCCTTGGCCTGCAGCCCGCCACCGGCACGCAACGCCCCTGGCGTGATCGCAGCCGTGGCGCCCTGAATCTGCTGCGCCGTCAGGCCCTGCTGCTGGCGGCGCAACTACTCTTGATCCTGGGATGCCTGCTGACGAGCCCTTGGTGGGCCATAACCGGATAAGGACGCACATGCTCGAACCCCTGGTCGCACACCTCATCACCTCGGCAGCACGCACCCTCACCGGCGCCCGCAGTTTATGGCTTGGCTGCGGCCCGGAGCCGGTGCAGCGAATCTACTTCGCCAATCACACCAGCCACGGTGATTTCGTGCTGCTCTGGGCCTCGTTGCCACCGCCGCTGCGCAAGACCACACGCCCGGTGGCCGGTGCCGACTACTGGCAGACCGGGGCGCTGCGCCGCTACGTCATCAACCAGGTATTCAATGGTGTGCTGATCGATCGCGAGCACCACGATCCACAGGCCAACCCCTTGCAGCCGATGCTCGAGGCCCTGGAGGCTGGCGACTCGCTGATTCTCTTCCCCGAAGGCACGCGCAACCAGGAAGACGGCGTGCAACCGTTCAAAAGCGGGCTCTACCACCTGGCGAAGGCCCACCCCCAGGTGCAACTGATCCCGGTGTGGATCGCCAACCTCAACCGGGTGATGCCCAAGGGCCGGGTGCTACCGCTGCCGCTGCTGTGCACCACCAGTTTCGGCGCAGCCCTTGCCCTGCAGGAAGATGAAAGCAAGGCGCAGTTTCTCGAACGCAGTCGCGCCGCGCTGCTGGCCCTGGCCCCGGAGCACAGCTGACATGGACAAGCAGACCCTGATGCTGTTCGCCGGGATCGGCGCGATCCTGGTGCTGGCCTCGCTGATCGGCTTCGTGCTGAAACGGCGCTGTGGCGGCGCGCCGAATGCCGTCATCGACAACCTCAACGCCCGCATCAACGCCTGGTGGGTGATGGTGCTGGTCATCGGCATTGCCTTCTGGCTGGGCAACGGCGCGGTGATCCTGCTGTTCTATGCCGTCTCGTTCTACGCCCTGCGGGAGTTCCTCAGCCTGATTCCGACCCGGCGCAGCGACTATCCGGCACTGGCAGCGGCGTTCTACCTGGCCCTGCCCCTGCAATACCTGCTGATCTACGCCGACTGGTACGGCCTGTTCTCGATCTTCATTCCGGTCTATGTCTTCTTGCTGCTGCCCATCCTCGCTTCCCTGGGCGGCGACAGCGCGCACTTTCTCGAACGCGCCTCGAAGGTCCAGTGGGGGCTGATGATCGCGGTGTACTGCGTGTCGTTCGTGCCAGCGCTGCTGACCCTCGACATCGCCGGCTTCGAAAACCGCAACCTGCTGCTGATCGCCTACCTGGTGATCGTCGTGCAGCTGTCCGATGTGTTGCAGTACGTTTGCGGCAAGCTGTTCGGCAAGCACAAGATTGCGCCCAACCTGTCGCCGTCGAAAACCATCGAAGGCTTCGTCGGCGGCCTGTTCCTGGCCTCGCTGATCGGTGCCGCGCTGTGGTGGATCACCCCGTTCAACCTCTGGCAGTCGTTTCTGATCGCCCTGTTGATCAACCTGCTGGGCTTTGCCGGTGGCATCGTGATGTCGGCGATCAAGCGTGACCGTGGGGTGAAGGACTGGGGGCACATGATCGAAGGGCATGGCGGCATGCTCGACCGGCTCGACTCGGTGTGTTTCGCCGCGCCGATCTTCTTTCACCTGGTGCGTTACTGGTGGACCTGAGATCGCTCGCGGGGCAAGCCCGCTCCTACAACCTGTAGGAGCGGGCTTGCCCCGCGATGCGCTGTCCAATTGCACAAAATTACCTGCCGCCATTAGTAGCCAGAGGCCCGGATGCATTAAAGTAACAGCCCCTGCCCGGGCCCCTCACGGAGATCGCCCGGGCTTTCTTCCAGGAACAGTCGACGATGGAACACCGTGAGGCGCTGATCGCGCTGCGCACTTTTCTTTCAACCCAGATCCTTGGCCAGGAAAAACTCGTCGAGCGCCTGCTCATCGTGCTGCTGGCCGACGGCCACATGCTGGTCGAAGGCGCGCCGGGGCTGGCCAAGACCAAGGCCATCAAGGAACTGGCCGAAGGGATCGAGGCGCAGTTCCATCGTATCCAGTTCACCCCCGACCTGCTCCCGGCCGACATCACCGGCACCGAGATCTATCGCCCGGAAACCGGTAGCTTCGTGTTCCAGCAGGGGCCGATCTTCCACAACCTGGTGCTGGCCGACGAAATCAACCGAGCGCCGGCCAAGGTCCAGTCGGCCCTGCTCGAAGCCATGGCCGAACGCCAGGTCAGCGTCGGGCGCAGCACCTACGAGCTGTCGCCGCTGTTCCTGGTGATGGCCACGCAGAACCCGATCGAGCAGGAAGGCACCTACCCATTGCCCGAAGCCCAGCTCGACCGCTTCCTCATGCACGTGAAGATCGGCTTCCCGGATGCCTCGGTGGAGCGGCGCATTCTCCAGCAGGCTCGTGGCGAGGCGCTGCATGGCGAGGCCAAGCCCGAGCGTCGGGTCAGCCAGCAGGCGATCTTCGCCGCGCGCAAGGAAATCCTCGGCCTGTACATGGCCGACGCCGTGGAGGAATACCTGGTGCAGTTGGTCATGGCCACACGCACCGCGGCCAAATTCGACCCGGAACTGGCCGACTGGATTGCCTACGGCGCCAGCCCCCGCGGCTCCATTGCCCTGGACCGTTGCGCCCGGGCCCATGCCTGGCTGGCCGGGCGCGACTTCGTCAGCCCTGAAGACATCCAGGCAGTACTCTTCGATGTATTGCGCCACCGCATCATCCTGTCCTTCGAAGCCGAGGCCGCCGGGATCGACCAGGACCGGGTGATCCAGCGCATCCTCGACGTCGTCGCCGTCGCCTGACGCCATGCCTGAACGTTTGCTGACCGCGCCCGGAATCCGTATCAGCCTCGCCGAGCTGATCGAGATGCGTCACCGCGTGCGCGAAGTGCAGCTGTTTTCCCGGCCCGGCCAGCGCAGCCCGCTGGTCGGCCTGCACCATTCGAAATTGCGCGGCCGTGGCGTGGACTTCGACCAGGTGCGGGTGTACCAGGCCGGCGACGATGTGCGCAACATCGACTGGCGGGTGACCGCCCGTACCCAGGAGCCTCATACCAAGCTCTTCCATGAGGAGCGCGAGCGGCCGATCTTCATCCTCGTCGAGCAGAGCCAACGGCTGTTCTTCGGCTCGGGGCTGATGTTCAAATCGGTGCTCGCCGCCCAGGCCGCCGCCCTGATCGGCTGGGCGGCCCTGGGCCACAACGACCGTATCGGCGGCCTGGTATTCGGTGACAACGAGCACTACGAAATCAAGCCGCGACGCAGCAAGCAGAGCCTGCTGCAACTGCTCAACCGCCTGGCCCGGGTCAACCAGTCGCTGCATACCGAGGCCCAGCCCCAGGCCGACAGCCTCGGCCTGGCCCTGCGCCGGGCCCGTGAAGTGCTGCGTCCGGGCAGCCTGGCCATCATCATCTGCGACGAGCGCGCCCTGAGCCCGGCCGTGGAGCAGCAACTGAGCCTGCTGTCGCGCCATTGCGACCTGCTCCTGCTGCCGCTGTCCGACCCGCTCGACCACGCCCTGCCCGCTGCCGGCCTGCTGCGCTTTGCCCAGCGCGGCGCGCAACTGGAGCTCGACACCCTCGACCCGACCCTGCGCCAGAGCTACCGTCAACAGAGCGATGCACGCATCGAGCGCTGGGAACTGCTGGCGCAAAAACTGCGGGTGGTGTTGATGCCCTTGAGCACCCAGAGCGAAATGATCGAACAACTGCGCGAGTACCTGAACACGCAACGACCGGGGAAAATCCAGTGAACTCGCTGGAGCAATTGCAGCCCTTGATCACCCCGCCACCGATCGGCTGGTGGCCGCTGGCACCCGGCTGGTGGGTGCTGCTGGCCCTGTTGCCGGTGCTCGGCTGGGGTCTGTGGCGAATGCGGCACTGGCGCCCAGGCAAGAAATCGATCGTGCGCGCCGAACTGCCCCTGGACCCGGTGCGCCTCGAGGCCCTGGCCGAACTTGCACGCCTGCACAAGCCCTACGACGGCGAGCCGGCCGGCGCCTGGCTGCAGCAGATCAACGCCCTGCTCAAGCGCCTGTGCCGCAACCATTACCCCGGCAGCCACAGCCATACCCTCAACGGTCGCCAGTGGCTGGCCTTTCTCGACAACCGCTGCCCGGCCGCCGGCCTGACCCGCTGGATGGTGCTGGTAGAAGGTGCCTACAAGCCCGAGTGCAAGCTCGACGACAAGGCCATCGCCGGGCTCAACCAGGCGGTCGAAACCTGGATTCGCAAACATGTTTGAACTGGCCTGGCCCTGGGTGTTCGTCCTGTTGCCGCTACCCTGGCTGGCGCGCCTGCTGCTGCCGGCCGCCGACAGTGGCGAGCCGGTGCTCAAGGTCAGCTTCCTCGACGAACTCGAAGGCCTGGCCGGGCGCCGGGCGCGCCTGAACCTGCCGACCTGGCGCCAGCAGGCGCCGTTCGCGCTGGTCTGGCTGTTGCTGCTGTTCGCTACCGCCCGCCCGCAATGGCTGGGCGAACCGCTGCCGGTGGCCGCCAGCGGCCGTGACCTGCTGGTGGCCGTGGATGTCTCCGGCTCCATGGACTTCCCCGACATGCAGTGGCAGGACGAAGAAGTCAGCCGCCTGAGCCTGGTCAAGGCCCTGCTCGGCGATTTCCTCGAGGCTCGCCAGGGCGACCGTGTCGGCCTGATCCTGTTCGGCAGCCAGGCCTACCTGCAGGCGCCGCTGACCTTTGACCGGCGCACCGTGCGCACCTACCTCGATGAAGCGCAGATCGGCATCGCCGGCAAGAACACCGCCATCGGCGACGCCATTGGCCTGGCGCTCAAGCGCCTGCGCCAGCGTCCGGCCCAGAGCCGGGTGCTGGTGCTGGTGACCGACGGCGCCAACAACGGCGGGCAGATCCACCCGCTGACCGCTGCACGCCTGGCCGCCCAGGAAAATGTACGGATCTACACCATCGGCATTGGTGCCGACCCGGAACAAACCGGCACCGCCGGCCTGCTGGGGCTCAACCCGAGCCTGGACCTGGACGAAGCCTCGCTCAAGGAGATCGCCGAACAGACCGGCGGCGCCTATTTCCGTGCCCGTGACGGCGAGGAACTGCGCGCTATCGATCAGGCCCTCGACCGCCTGGAGCCGGTGGCCCAGCAACCGACCCAGGCGCGCACCGCCCAGGCCCTGTACAGCTGGCCCCTGGCCCTGGCGCTGCTGTTGAGCGTGCTGCTGGTGATCCAGGAACAGTGGCCGGACAACCCGTTGCGCCGCCTGCTGCGCCGGCCGAGCTTTCTCACCCCCCATCCGGACTGGCGCGAGCGGCTCAAGCGCCTGCGCCTGAGGAGACGTCGATGATCGACCTCTGGCCGCAATGGCTGCGCCCGGTCTGGCTGATCGTCCTGCCGCCGCTGGCCTGGCTGTTGTGGAAACTCTGGCACCGGCAGAAACGCGCCGGGCGCTGGCAGATGATCCTGCCACCGAGCTTTCACGCCGTGCTGCTGGGCGGCGGCAGTGGCCGCAACAGCAAACTGCCGTGGATCGCCCTGGGCCTGGCCTGGCTGCTCACCGTGCTGGCCCTGCTCGGGCCCAGCTGGCAGCGCCTGGAAGACACTCGTCAACGTCCGGCCGACCCGCTGGTGATCCTGCTCGAACTCACCCCGCAGATGCTCGCCGAGGACACCGCGCCCAACCGTCTGGAGCAGGCCCGGCGCAAGATCCTCGACCTGCTCGAACATCGCCGCGACAGCCAGACCGCGATCATCGTCTATGCCGGCAGCGCCCACACCCTGGTGCCACTGTCGGACGACCTGGCCACCAGCCGCAACCTGCTGGAAGCCCTGGCCCCGTCGATCATGCCGCAGCCCGGCCAACGCGCCGACCTGGCCGTGCGCAAGGGCCTGGCACTGCTGGCCCAGGCCGGGCTCGGCCAGGGCCGCTTGTTGCTGGTCGGTTCGTCCCTGAGCAACGAGGAGCGCGAGGGCATCAAGCAGGCCCTGGGACGCCAGGGGCCGAGCCTGCTGATGCTGGGCATCGGCAGTGCCGAGGGCGCACCGGTCAAGCAGGCCAATGGCGAATTCCTCAAGGATGACCAGGGCGGCATTCTCCTGCCGCGCCTGGACAGCGCCAGCCTCAGGAGCTTCATCGGCAGCACCGGTGGCCGCTACCGCACTGCCCGCATCGACGACCTGGACCTGCGCGGCCTGCGCCTGTTCGACTTGCCCAGGAGCCTGCGCGAGGATGGCCAGGCGGTGCAACTGGACAGCTGGGCCGACGAGGGTTACTGGTTGCTGCTGCCGCTGTTGCTGCTGGCCGCCTGCGCCGGCCGGCGTGGCTGGCTGTTCTGCCTGCCGCTGTTATTGGTATTGCCGCAACCGGGCCAGGCCTTCGAACTCGATGACTTGTGGCTGCGTCCCGATCAACAGGGCCAGCGCCTGCTCGAACGGCAGCTGCCCGCCGAAGCCGCACAGCGCTTCCAGGACCGCCAGTGGAAAGCCATCGCCCTGTACCAGGCCGGTGACTACAATGGCGCCGCACGCCTGTTCGCCCAGGGCAACAGCGCTGCCGACCACTACAATCGCGGCAATGCCCTGGCCCGCAGCGGTGAGCTGGAAGCGGCGCTGGATGCCTACGAACAAGCCCTGGAGCGCCAGCCGGAGCTGCAACCGGCACTCGCCAACAAAGCGCTGGTCGAACAACTGCTGCAACAACGCCAGGCCGAGCAAGCCGAGCAGGCGGCCCAGGACAACCCGCAGAACAACCCCGAGACCCAGACCGACAGCACCAGCAGCGCCGAGCAGGCCCAGCAACAGGCCAGCGAGAAGCCCGCGCAGCCCGCCAGCGATAGCGACAAGGACGACAACAACGCCAGTGAACAGGCCCAGCAACTGGCGGGCAATGACGATGACGAATCGATCACCCACCCGCCCCAACGCCCGGTTGAAAGCACCCTGGATGCCGAACAGCGCCAGGCGCTGGAACAATGGCTGCGGCAGATCCCGGACAACCCGTCGGAACTGCTGCGGCGCAAATTCTGGTATGAACAGCAACAACATCAGGAAACCCGTCAATGAGTCGCTTCTGCGTCTTCGTCTTCAGCCTCCTTCTTTGCCTGCAGGTACAGGCCGCCGCGCTGCTCGCCAGTGTCGACCGCACCCGCCTGAATGCCGGTGAAACCCTGGAGCTGACCCTGCAGACCGAGGACGTGACCCAGTTCGGCAAACCGGACCTGAGCCCGCTTGAGGCCAGCTTCGAAGTGCAAGGAACGCGTCAGGTCAACAGCCTGAACACCCTGGGCGACCCGTCGGTCGCCGGCACCCGCTGGATCATTACCCTGCTGCCGCGCCAGAGCGGCACGGTGGAGATTCCGCCGCTGCAACTGGGCGAATCGCGCAGCGAGCCGATCAGCCTGCAGATCCTCGCCGAGCAAGCCGCCAGCGAGAACCATGGCCCGGTATTCATCGACGCCAGCCTCGACCAGCCCGAGGTCTATGTGCAGGCCCAGGCAGTGCTGACCCTGAGCATCTACCATTCGGTACCGCTGTACGACGACAGCAGCCTGAGCCCGCTGCAGATCGGCAACGCCAGGGTCGAACCGCTGGGCGAATCGCGGACCTTCGAGAAAGTGATCGATGGCGTGCGCCATGGCGTGATCGAAATGCGCTATGCGATCTACCCGCAGAACAGTGGCGACCTGACCATCCCGGCCCTGACCTTCAGCGCCACCGCCGCCCAGAACGACGCCGAGCAGGAGCTCAATGCCCCGCGGGTGGGCAAACAGGTACGGGTCAGCTCCACTGCGCTGGTGCTGACAGTCAACCCCATCCCGGCCGACTACCCGGCCAACGCGCCGTGGCTGCCGACCAGCAACCTGAGCCTGGAAGAACACTGGAGCCCCGATCCCGCCCAGCAACAAGTGCAGATCGGCGATTCCCTGACCCGCACCGTGGTGCTCCAGGCCGAGGGGCTGTCCAGCGCCCAGTTGCCGCCGTTGCCGGCCACCGAAGTCAACGGCCTGCGTCGCTATCCGGACCAGCCGCAACTGCGCAACCAAGTCAACGACCGAGGCCTGCTCGGTATCCGCGAGGAACGTGAAGCCCTGGTCCCGACCCACAGTGGCCGCCTCGAACTGCCCGCCCAGGAAGTCTTCTGGTGGAACACCCGCGAAGACCACCTGGAGCACAGCAGCCTGCCGGCGCGCAGCCTGCAGATCCAGGACAACCCGGCCCTGAGCGCCGACAAGCCGGTCAGCAGCGATGCACAGAATGTCGACACCCGTGCGCTCTGGCCCTGGCAACTGAGCACCCTGGTGCTGGCCCTGACCACCGTGCTGGGCTTCGCCCTGTGGTGGCGCGCCCGTTCGCAGCCGGCCGTGTTGCGTGCCGCTCAGGCCGGCCCGAGCCCGCGCACCCTGCTGGACGACCTCAAGCGCGCCTGCCAGGCCAACGATCCACAGGCCACCCGCCAGGCCCTGGACGCCTGGGCCCGCCAGCAACCGGAAACCCTGGCCGACATGGCCGCCCGCTTCGTGCCGTTGTCCGACGCACTGGACGGTCTCAACGGTGCCCTCTACAGCGAATCCGGGCAATATTGGCAGGGTGATGAACTCTGGCGTGCCATCGGCACCATCCCGGCGGCCGAACAGGTGCAGCCGAGCACCGGCGAAAACGGCAGCCTGCCACCGCTGTACCCCAAATAACCTTCAGGCGTGACGCCACGGGCGTTGCGCCGGCAATCTGCGGAACCCTTCATGCGTCTGTTTCATACCTCCGACTGGCACCTGGGACAAACCCTGCATGGCCAGGAACGCGACTTCGAACACGCCTGCTTCCTCGACTGGCTGCTCGGCCAGCTCAAGCTGCGCCAGCCCGACGCGCTGCTGATCGCCGGCGACATCTTCGACACGGTCAACCCGCCGGTCAAAGCCCAGGAGCGCCTCTACGACTTCATCGTCCAGGCCCACGAACAGCAACCCAAGCTGAACATCGTGATGATCGCCGGCAATCATGACTCCGGCTCGCGCATCGAGCTGCCGGCACCGCTGATGCGGCGCCTGCGCACCCACGCCCTGGGCCGGGTGCAATGGCTCGACGAAGGCGTGCTGGACAGCGAGCGCCTGCTGATCCCGCTGACCAACGCCCGCGGCAAGGTCAGCGCCTGGTGCCTGGCCCTGCCCTTCCTGCGCCCTGCAGAAGTGACCGGGCCGCACCTGGGCGACGATTACCTGCGCGGCATCGGCCAGGTGCACGAGCGCCTCATCGACGCCGCGCGCGAACGGCGCAAGCCGGGCCAGGCGCTGATCGCCGTCAGCCACGCGCACATGGCCGGTGGCTCGGTCTCGGAAGACTCCGAGCGCAGCCTGATCATCGGCAACGCCGAGGCCCTGCCCGCCAGCCTGTTCAGCAAGGACATCAGCTACGTGGCCCTGGGTCACCTGCACAAACCCCAGCGGGTCAATCGCGAAGAGCGTATCCGCTACAGCGGCTCGCCGATTCCGCTGTCGTTCTCGGAGATCGGCTACCCGCACCAGATCCTCGAAATCGAACTGGACGGCGCCAAGCTGGCCAGCGTCGAATCGCGCCTGGTGCCCCGCGCCGTGGCCCTGCAGCGCCTGGGCCCGGCACCGCTGGCCGAGATTCTCGAACAACTGGCCGACCTGCCGGTGGTCGACTTGCTCGAAGACCCCCAGCGCCAACCCTGGCTGGAAGTGCGGGTGCGCCTGGACGAGCCGCAGCCGGACCTGCGCCAGCAACTGGAAAGTGCCCTGCACGGCAAGGCCGTGCGCCTGGTGCGCATCGGCGCCGAATATGCGGGCAGTCGCAGCGATGAAGCGCTGGATGACAACGCCCTGGTCGAACTGGGCCAGATGACCCCGCAAGAGTTGTTCAGCCGCGCCTGGACCCAGGCCTATGGCAGTGCCGTGGATGAACAGACCCTGGCCGATTTCGCCCTGCTGTTGCAGGACGTCCAGCAGGAAGAGGAACAGCCATGAAGATTCTCGCCATCCGCCTGAAGAACCTGGCATCCCTGGCCGGCCCGTTCGAGATCGACTTCAGCGCCGAGCCCCTGGCCAGCGCCGGCCTGTTCGCCATCACCGGCCCCACCGGCGCGGGCAAGAGCACCCTGCTCGATGCCCTGTGCCTGGCGTTGTTCGGTGCAGTACCGCGGCTGAACAACATCGGCCGGGAAACCAAACTGCCGGAAGTCGACAGCGACATCCTCACCAGCGACCCGCGCACCCTGTTGCGCCGTGGCACCGGCAGTGGCTTTGCCGAGGTCGACTTCGTCGGCATCGATGGCCGCCGCTACCGGGCACGCTGGGAAACCAACCGCGCCCGCGACAAGGCCAACGGCAAACTGCAAGGCAGCCGCCAGAGCCTGCATGACCTGGACAGCGATCAACTGCTGAGCAACCAGAGCAAGGGCGAATACAAGCAACTGATCGAATCCCGGCTGGGCTTGAACTTCGAGCAGTTCACCCGCGCCGTGCTGCTGGCCCAGAGCGAATTCAGCGCCTTCCTCAAGGCCGATGACAAGGACCGCAGCGAGCTGCTGGAAAAGCTCACCAACACGGCAATCTACAGCCAACTGGGGCGCCGCGCCTACAGCAAGAGCAAGGAAGCCGAGGAAGCGCACAAGGCGCTGCAGGACCAGGCCGCCGGCGTCATGCCGCTGTCCACGGAGGCCCGCGCCGAACTCGACCAACGCTACAACCAGGCCCTGGAGCAGCTCAAGGCTGAACAGGCGCAAGTGCGCCAGCTGGAACTGCAACGCGCCTGGCTGACGGAGCTGCAACAGCTGCAGGCGCAAGTCCGCACCAGCAGCGAACAGCTGCACAGTGCCCGGCAGCACAGCGACAGCCTGCAGGGCGAGCGCCTGAACCTGGTGCGTCTGGAACAACTGGCGCCGCAGCGGCATCAATTCGCCCGCCAGCAGGCCTTGAGCAGCCAGCTCACGCCACTGGCCGCCAGCATCGCGGCCCAGCGCCAGCAGCATGAAGCCCTGCAGGCGCAGCAACAGCAGCTGCAGAGCGCACAACAGCAGGCCCAGCAAGCGCTGGCCGAGGCCCTCGGTCGCCAGAGCGAAAGCGTTCCCCTGCTGCGCCAGGCCTTCGCCGAGCAGAACAACCTGACGCGCCTGACTCAGGAGCTGGCCAGCTGCACATCGCTCAAGCAACAGGCGCAAGACGCCTGCAACGAAGGCCAGCAGCAACTGGCGAACCTCACTGAACAACAGCGCCTGACCCACGAGCGTCTGGGCCAGATCAGCGAGCAGCTCACCCAGAGTGCAGCGCTTGCTGGCCTGGGCGATGCCTGGAACATTCATCGCGACAACCTGCAAAAACTGATGCAGCTGGGCAACCGCCTCAATCAGGGCCGTGCCGAACTGCCGGTAATGCAGGAACGTGCCCGCCAGGCAAGCGCCGCCCTGGACGAACAACGCGCCACTATCGCCCTGCTCTACCACGAAGCCCAGGCCGAGCCCGACGCCCTGGCCGAACAGATCGGCCTGCTCGGCGAGCTGCTGCAGAACAATCGCCAGCAACAACGCCAGGTGGAAGAACTCAGCCGCCTCTGGCACCAGCACCAGGACCTGGAGCAACGCCTCACGGCCCTGCGCGAACGCCAGCAGACGGCGCTCAAGCAGCGCGAACAACTGATCAGCGAAGGGATGAACGGCAAGACCCAGCTGACGGCCGCCGAGCAGACCCTCACGGTCACCCGCCAACTGCTCGAACGCCAGCGTCTGGCCCGCAGCCAGAGTGTCGAAGAACTGCGCGCGCAACTGCAGGATGACCAGCCCTGCCCGGTCTGCGGCAGCCAGGAGCATCCCTATCATCAACCCGAAGCCTTGCTGCAGAGCCTGGGACGTCATGACCAGGACGAAGAGCGCAATGCCCAGGAGCAGGTCGATGCGCTGAAAAAACAGCTCGACGAACTGCGCACGCAACTGGGTGGCGTCAACGGCCAGATCAAGGAGTACCTGCATCAGCAGGAGCAACTGGGCGAGCAACTGCAGGGCCTTGCACCGAGCCTGCAGGCGCATCCGCTCTATCCGTCACTGGTCGGCCAGGACAACAGCCAGCAAGCCGGCTGGCTCGACCTCCAGGCACGGCGCCTCGGCGACGACATCAGCCGTGACGAACAGCGCCAGCAGGCCCTGCTGACCCTGCAAAAGGACGCCGCGCGCCTGCAGCAGCAACTGCAGGCCGCGATCGACGCCAGCCAGCAGGCCAACCAGCACCTGGGCCAGCAACAACAAGCCCTGGCCAGCGATGAAGAACGCCTGGAGCAAGACCTGGCAAGCTTCGCCAGCCTGCTGCCGGCCGACCTGCTCGACGACCTGCGACGCGAACCGGCCGCCACCTTCATGGGCCTGGACCAGCAACTGACCCAACGCACGGACCTGTTGCAACGGCACAAGGACGAACAGCTCGAACACAGCGAACGCCAGCAGACCCTGGACAAGGTCCAGCTACAGCAACAGGCACGGGTGCAAAAGCAGCATGAGTTGCAGCAGCAATTCGCCGACCTCGAGCGCCAGCAACAGCACAGCCAGGCCAGCCTCACCGGCCTGATCGGCGAGCACGCCGGCGCCGAGCAGTGGCAGCAGCACCTGGAGCAGGCCGTGGAACAGGCCCGCCAGGACGAAGCCCAGGCGGCCCGGCAGTTGCAGGACACCCAGGCGCAACTGATCGAACTGGCCACCGACCTCAAGGCCAAGGACGAGCGCTTGAACGCGCTTGAACAGGAACACGGCGAAGTGCGCGCGCAGATCGAACAGTGGCGTCAGGCTCACCCTGAGCTGGATGACAGCGGTCTTGAGCAGTTGCTGGCGCTGGACGACGATGCCGTCGCCCAGCTGCGCCAACGCCTGCTGGACAGCGAAAAAGCCCTGGAACAAGCACAGGTCCTGCTCAACGAACGCCAGCAGCGCCTGGACCAGCACCAGGCCCTGGCCACCCTTGAGCTGCCGGCCGACACGCTGGAGCAGGCGCTTGAGGCCCTACAAGGTCAACTCGCCAGCAGCGAGCAACAGTGCGCCGAACTGCGCGCCGAACAAGCCGATGACCAGCGCCGCCAGCAGGCCAACCAGGCCCTGGCCGAGCGAATTGCCCAGGCCTACGGCGAATGGCAGCGCTGGGCCCGCCTCAATGCGCTGATCGGCTCGGCCACCGGCGACACCTTCCGCAAGATCGCCCAGGGCTACAACCTCGACCTGCTGGTGCACCACGCCAATGCCCAGTTGCGCCAACTGGCCCGCCGCTATCGCCTCAAGCGCGGCGGCAGCCTGCTCGGCCTGCTGGTGCTGGACACCGAGATGGGCGACGAGCTGCGTTCGGTACATTCGCTGTCCGGCGGCGAGACTTTCCTGGTATCCCTGGCCCTGGCCCTGGGCCTGGCCTCCATGGCCTCGAGCACCCTGCGCATCGAGTCGCTGTTCATCGACGAAGGCTTCGGCAGCCTGGATCCTGAGTCGCTGCAACTGGCCATGGACGCCCTCGACGGCCTGCAGGCCCAGGGCCGCAAGGTGGCGGTGATTTCCCATGTGCAGGAAATGCACGAACGCATCCCGGTACAGATCCAGGTACGTCGTCAGGGCAACGGCCTGAGCAGCGTGGAGGTCAGCGGATGATTCTCTACTCGTTCCGCCGCTGCCCCTGGGCCATGCGCGCGCCTGGCCCTGCGCTATGCCGAGTGCCCCGTCGAGATCCAGGAGGTCAGCCTCAAGGCCAAGCCGGCCGAACTGCTGGCGCTCTCGCCCAAGGGCACGGTGCCGGTACTGAGTGCCGGCGACACCGTACTCGACGAAAGCCTGGACATCATGCGCTGGGCCCTGGACCGACATGATCCGCAAGACTGGCGGCTGCGTGCCGACCCGCTGGCGGCGCAGTCGGCCGATGCCCTGATCGCGCGCAATGATCGCGACTTCAAGACCCAGGTCAACCTGTACAAGTACGCCGAACGTTATCCGGAGTATTCACGGGAAACCTACCGCCAGCAGGCCGAACCCTGGCTGGCGGAACTGGAAATATTGCTGGCGCAGCACCGTTACCTGTTCGCCGATCACCCGAGCCTGGCCGACGCCGCCTTGCTGCCGTTGATGCGCCAGTTCGCCGGGGTCGAACCGCAATGGTTCGCCGAGGCGCCCTACCCGCAACTGCGTGCCTGGCTGCAGGGCTGGCTGGAGTCGGCGCTGTTCAAGGCGATCATGGCCCGGTGACAAGCGGGACCTGTGGCAAC